>DATJPH010000026.1:0-8391 GCA_035506475.1 Bacteroidota bacterium
GAATCGAAGGACGAAGCGGTCGGGAAAACGGCGGACGGAAAGACCGTCTTCGAAGGTGCGAAAAACGGGCACTACTACCTGAACGACAAGGGGGAGAAGACGTACGTAAAGGACTTCGTCGGCGCGAAGATCGTCGGACAGACGAAGAAGGGCCAGAACATCTACGAGGGCCCGCGCGGGGGGCACTTCTATTATACCGAGAGCGGCAACAAGGAGTACGTGAAGAAAGACAAGTAGCTGCATCCCCGCTCCTGCACAGGCGCCGTCAGCACGGTCGTTTGATCACCGCTCTGACGGCGCTCTCATGTTCCGGCGAGGATGAGAGCCTTCTGGGGAGTGGAGATGTACTCCGCGCCGCCAGGGCGGACGACGACCATCTCCTCAACGGTGGCGATCCCGCGCCCTTTGACCGTCAATCGAGGCTCGAGCGTGAAGACCATCCCCTCTTCAAGGGGGACGAACGGCTTCCTGGCATACTTCTCCCACGCCGGCCCCAGCAGCGCGGTCCCGTCGTGCGCGAAACGCCCGACCTGGTGGCCGAGGCCGTGCGGAAACTCGTCGTAGCCCGCCTTCGTGATGATCGCGCGGGCGACCGCGTCGACCGACTCTCCGGTGGCCCCGGGGCGGATCGCCCTGCGGGATTCCTCGATCGCACGGACGATCGTGTCGAACCCGCGCTGCACCTCGGCAGGGACCCCCTGCTCGCCCCGGCGCGGCACGTAAAACGTCCTCTGGAGATCCGAGCAGTATTCCTCCACTTTCACACCGAAATCCATGTTGAGTATGTGCCCCTCCTCCACGATACGGTCCGTGGGCGCGTAGTGCGCGGCCGCCGTGTCAGGCCCCGTGAACACCGCAGGACAGGTCCTGGGATCCCAGGCGAAATCGAGATTCCGCTCGCGCACCCGGGCCGCCATGAATGCCGCGATCTCCTTCTCGGTCCTCCCCGGCCGCACAAACGCGCGGACCTCGCCGAAAATCCGCTCGGTCTGGGCGATCGCCCGTTTCATCCTGTCGAGCTCCGAGGCGCTTTTGCGCTGGCGCAGCGCGCCGATGATGCTGTCGGCCTGCACGAGCGTCTCCTGGAGGCCGATTTCCCCGAGGATCGCGCGGAGCGTCAGGTACATCCCGTGCGTGAGGCCGTCGCAGATCTCGCTTTCCGGTGAGTAGTTCACGGCGATCTTCGAGGGGGCGAGCGCCCTGAGGTACTCCTGGAGGGGCTTCCTGATCCCCTCCACGTACGCGATGACCTCGGTATACGCCCCGAGGTCCTCGATCCCCTTCCTGTCGTACTGGCCGACGATGGCGCAGGAAGTCCCGCGCCTGGTCACGATGAGCGCGCTGTGCCACGTCAGGTCGCCGTCGACGAGAAACGGGAGCGTGGGATCGCCGTTGATCCCCGTCTCGCGCGTGAACGTGAGCCAGCAGTCGACGTCGAACTCGTTGAGGGCCGCGACGGCCTGTGCAATTTTCTCTTTGATGAGCATGTGGGCTCCTGATTGCTTCGCTTCGCTCGCAATGACGGCGGGGGTCATACCGACGTATGTTCGGTGCGCGCGATGATCTCGTCCTGCAGTGCCCGGCCGAGGTCGCAGAAATAGTCGCTGTACCCCGCCACGCGGACGATGAGGTCCCTGTGCTCGGCGGGATGCTCCTGTGCGTCGCGGAGCGTCGCGGCGTCCACGACGTTGAACTGGATGTGGTGCCCCCCCATGCTGAAATAGGAGCGGATGAGCGCGGCGAGCGTGTCGATCCCCCGCTCCCCCTCCAGGAGCTTCGGCGTGAACTTCTGGTTGAGGAGCGTCCCGCCGGTCCGCACGTGGTCCATCTTGGCGGCCGACATCAGCACCGCCGTCGGCCCCCGCCTGTCCGCCCCCTGGACGGGGGAGATCCCCTCCGACACGGGCGTCCCCGCGCGCCGCCCGTCTGGCGTCGCGCCGGTGACGGCGCCGAAATAGATATGGCACGTGGTGGGGAGAAGGTTGATCCTGTACTTCCCCCCGCGGGCGTTCGGCCTCCCGTCGATCGCCTTGAAGTAGAGCTCGAACACGGAGCGCATGATTTCGTCGGCCCCGTCGTCGTCGTTGCCGTACCGCGGCGTCTTGTTCGCAAGGAGGAGCCGCGTTTTCTCGTATCCCGCGAAGTCGGCCTCAAGGACCCGGAGGAGGTCCGCCATCGGCATCACCCCTTCGCCGAACACGTGATGGCGGATCGCCGAGAGGCTGTCCGTGACCGTCCCGATCCCCACCCCCTGGATGTAGCTCGTATTGTAGCGCGCCCCCCCGGCGTTGTAATCGGTCCCCCTGGCTATGCAGTCGTCGATAAGCAGGGAGAGGAACGGCACGGGGAGGTACTCGGCGTAGAGCCGCTCGATGACGTTGCTCCCCCGGATCTTCACGTCGACGAAGTGGTTGACCTGCGTCCGGAATGCGTGCATGAACTCTTCGTACGTGTGAAACTCCGCGGCGTTCCCCGTCACCGGCCCGAGCTGCTTCCCGGTCCTCGGGTCGCGCCCCCCGTTGAGCGTCAGCTCGACGATTTTCGGGAGGTTGAAGTATCCCGTGAGGATATACGCCTCCTTGCCGAACGCCCCCGTTTCGACGCAGCCGCTCGTCCCCCCGTTGCGCGCGTCCTCGATCGCCTTCCCCTGCCGGAGCATCTCCTCGACGACCGTGTCGGCGTTGAAGACGGAGGGCTGCCCCCACCCCTTCCTGATGACGCGGGCGGCGGCCTTCACGAACGCGTCCGGGTTCTTCCTGCTGAGCTGTATATTGGAGCTCGGCTGGACGAGCCTCATCTCGTCGATGACCTCAAGGACGAGATACGTCACGTCGTTGACGCCGTCCTCGCCTGCGGCGGTGAGCCCCCCGCTGTTGATGTTGGCAAAGTCCGTGTACGTGGAGCTCTCTTCGGCCGTGACGCCCACCTTGGGAGGGGCCGGCTGGTTGTTGAATTTGACCCAGAAGCACTCGAGAAGCTCCCTGGCGCTCTCGCGCGTCAGCGTCCCGCCGGCGATCCCCCGCTCGTAGAACGGGAAGAGGTGCTGGTCCAGCCGTCCGGGGTTAAACGCATCCCAGGGGTTGAGCTCGGTGATGACCCCCAGGTGGACAAACCAGTACGCCTGGAGGGCCTCCCGGAACGTCTCCGGGGCGCGGGCCGGGACTCTCCGGCAGATCCGGGCGATCTCGAGAAGCTCCGCCTTCCGCACCGGGTCGGCGGCGCCCGGGGCCGCTTCTTCCGCCTTTTCGGCATACCGGCGCGCAAGCGTGATCACGGCGTCGGCCGCGATGAGCATCGCCTCAAGCTCGTTCCGCCGGGCCTCCGCGTCGTCACCGCCGGCCAGGGATGCAAGGGCTTTCTGAACATCCGCCTTGAGCCCCAGGAGTCCTTTGGCGTAGAGCTTCCCGTCGAGCACGGTGTGGCCGGGGGCGCGCTGTTCCATGAATTCCGTGAATATCCCCGCCTCGTACGCGTCCTTCCATTCGCCGTCCATCACGCCGAATATCCGTTCGCGCATCGTTTTCCCCTTCCAGTAGGGGATGATCCGCTCCCTGAAGGCCTGTTTCGTCTCCCCGCTCACGCGGAACGATATTTTCTCCCGCGTGTCGAGTATCGCGAGGTCCTCGAGCGAGTGGCAGCAGAGCTCGGGGTATGTCGGCGTCGATTTCGGGGCGGGACCCCGCTCCCCCACGATCAGTTCGCCGTCATTGATCACGACGGTCTGCCGTTCCATGAGCGTCCGGAAAAGATGCGCGCGCCGGAGCGGCGCCGGGAGCCCGCCGGATGACATCGCCGCCTCCGTCACGAGGAGCCCCCGTTCATGGGAGATGGAGGGAACCGCTGCGAGGCTCTGCTCGCGGAGCTTCCTGACGCGTTCTGTCATGTGCCTATCCTCCGATACTGACGACCGGGTGGAACCTGCGAAGGTCCTCCGCGATCGAGTTCATTGCTTCCTGCCTGGGCGCTTCAAGGCCTGCGAGCGTGTACGGGATGCCCAGGCGCATATACTTGTCCACGCCGATCGTATGATACGGAAGGAGCTGGACCCGCACGACATTGCCGAGCGACGCGATGAACCGCCCCGCCTCTTCGATGTTCGCCCGCGAGTCGTTGACCCCCGGGATGATCGGCATCCGGATCACCACCTTCTTTCCCCATGAAGCCAGCCGGCTGAGGTTCCCCCGGATCAGCGCCCCCGAGATCCCCGCAAAGCGCCGGTGGACATCCTCATCGATCGATTTCAGGTCGTAGAGGAAGAGGTCCGTGAGCGACGCCACCCGGTAGAGGACGTCGGGCGAGGCGTAGCCGGCCGTGTCGACGACGGTGCTCAGCCCCGCCCCGGCGCAGGCGCGCAGGAGCGAGACAAGGAACCGGTGCTGCAGGAGCGGCTCGCCGCCCGAAAATGTGACCCCGCCGCCTGACTCCCTGTAAAAGGGGACATCCCTCTCGATCTCGCGCATGACGTCGTCCACCGTCATCGTGCGTCCGACGATCTCGCGCGCGTCCGCGGCGCACACATCGGCGCATGTGCCGCACCTGGCGCAGAGATCGGGGAGGGTCTCGATCTTCCCCTCGCGCTCGACGATCGCGCCGCTGGGACACGCGCTCACGCAGTCCCCGCAGGCGATGCAGCGCTCCGGGCGGAGCATGAGCTCGGCGGCGCCGGAGAGGGCCTCGGGATTGTGGCACCACGCGCAGTGGAGCGGGCAGCCTTTCAGGAATATCGTCGTGCGGATCCCCGGTCCGTCCTGGACGGAGAACCGCATGATGTTGAACACGGTCCCTGTGATGGTTTCCAGGTCAGGCATACCTGTCGGGCCGGAGGAGGTGGAGATCGATCGACGGAATGCGGCCGTGCACGATTTCCGTCACCAGCTTGCCGGTGACCGGCGCCAGGGACATCCCCACCATAGCGTGCCCGGTGGCCGCGATCAGGTTCTCGCACCTCCGGAACCTCCCGATGAAGGGGAGGCCGTCGGGGGTGCACGGCCGGAGCCCCGCCCAGGTTTCCCCCCGGGCAAGCTGCGGGGCCTCAAGGCCTTCCAGGTAGGCCGGGACGGCCCCCAGGAGCGCGCGGACGCGGCGCGTGCTGATCGACGTGTCGTACCCCGAGAGCTCCATAGTCCCGGAAAACCGGAGCCTCTCTCCCATCGGCGTCACCGCCACGCGCGCCTCCTCCAGAAGCATCGGGATCCGGGGGAGAACGGGGGGATTCTTCACCGTGACGCTGTACCCCTTCCCGGGCTGCATCGGGATCCGGAGCCGGAGGGAGCGGACGATCAGCGGGGACCAGGATCCCCCCGCAAGGACGAACTCGTCGGCCGGGTAGGTCCCCGAGGTCGTCGTCACGGCGGTGATCCCGGAGGGACGGGTGACGAACCCGGTGACGCGCGCGGAGTGGATAAACCGGACGCCCGAGGCAATCACCTGTTCCCTCATGCTGTCGACGAACATCGCGGGGGTCAAGTGCGCATCCCCGGGGTAGTAGACCCCCCCCGCGGCGTTGAACCGGACGCCCGGCTCAATCTCGTGCAGGGCTTCGCGGGAGAGGACCCTCGCTTCGATCCCGATCCTGGAGGCCTGCGCGGCCATCTTCAGCGAGCCGTCGCGCCCGTGAGAGGTCCGGAAGAGCATCAGGAGCCCGTTCTTCCGGAATTCGAAGTCGAGGTCCGTGCGCGCGGCGAGCTCCTCGTAGAGGGCGAGGCTGGCAACGCTCATGTCGCGGAGCAGGATCACCGCCCGCTCGGTCTGCCGGGCGCTCGAGGCGAGCGCGAACTGCCAGAGCCACGTGAGGAGGTCCGGGTCCAGGCGCGGCCTGATGTAGAACGGGCTGTCGGGGCGGAGCATCCACCGGAGCCCCAGCATCACCATCCCCGGGGCGGCCAGGGGAACGAAGTGGCTCGGGACGACGAGCCCCGCGTTGTGGAGGGAGGAGCCTTCGCCGATCTCCCCGCGCTCGACGATCGTGACGCTGCAGCCCGAGGCCCTCAGGTAATGCGCCGTGCAGAGGCCCACCGCACCGCCGCCGATCACCAGGACATGTTTCATCAGAGTACCTGGAATCCCCTGGCAAACGGGTCGTCGTCGTCGATGACGATCGTGTTGAACCCCGTGATTTTCGCCCACCCTTCGATGCTCGGGACGATGGCCGGTTTTCCGCCGACCTCCAGAGTGCGCTCCACGCGCCCCCGGAATATGCTCCCGATAATGCTCTCGTGGACAAATTCGTCCCCGGGCCCGAGCTTCCCCTGCGCAGCCCACTGGGCCATGCGTGCGGAGGTCCCCGTGCCGCAGGGGGAGCGGTCGATCGCCTTCTCGCCGTAAAAGACCGCGTTCCTGCCGTGTGCCCCCGCTGCGCGCGGAGGCCCGGTCCACATGATGTGGGAAAGTCCCCGGATCGTCGGATTCTCGGGGTGCACGAACGCATGGGCGGCGTTGGCCGAGCGCCGGATCTGGGGGCTCAGGCGGAGAATGGCCGCCGTCCCGAGCTCATCGATCCCCCGGTACTGTTCCTGGGGATCGATGATCCCGTAGAAATTTCCACCGTAGGCGACGTCCATCGTCAGCGGACCGATCCCCGGGACTTCGACGCGGAGTCCCCGGCGCTCGAGGAACGAAGGGACGTTGACGATCCGCACGGACGCGACGCGCCCTCCTTCCATGACGTACGACGCTTCGACGATTCCGGCCGGGACCTCGAGACGGAGGAACCCGGGCCTGTGCGGATGCACGAGCCCGTGTTCAATCATCACCGTGACGGTCCCGATCGTCCCGTGGCCGCACATGGGGAGGCATCCGCTTGTCTCGATAAACAGGAGCGCGGCGTCGGAGGCGGGGTCCTTGGGCGGGTAGAGTATGCTCCCCGACATCATGTCGTGTCCGCGGGGTTCGAACATGAGCCCCGTCCGGATCCAGTCGAATTCCGCAAGGAAGTGCTCCCTCCGCTCGCTCATCGTCGCCCCTTCGAGACGGGGACCGCCTCCGGCGACAACGCGGACCGGGTTGCCGCAGGTGTGCGCATCGATACAGAAAAACGTATGGCGGGCCATCAGCTCCTCCTCACTCAGGCAATATCCAGGGCCGTTCGGGCGAACTCCTCGAGGTAGTCGACGAGCGCGTCGGACGCCGCGCCGGCGGCCTCCTCGTCGGCCGCGGCCACCGCATGCATCATCGCGGCGTGAAGCTCCGCGGCACGGGGGAGATCGCCGTTATGCCTGTACAGGTACCAGAATCTCCGGCAGTGGGCATGGAGGGGGACAGAGGCCTGGAGCGCAAACGCGCTCCTGGAGGCGGACTCGACGAGCCGGTCGAACTCCGTATCGAGCCTCATGAATTCGGCCATGTCACCCTTCGCCGCCGCCAGGGCCATCCCCCGGGCCGTCTCCTCGAGCATCGACCGCTGGAGGGGCGTCGCCCGCCGCGCGGCCTTCATCGCCACAAGCCGGTCCAGGACCCGCCGCGTCTCGAGGAGCGCAAGGTAGTCCACGATGTTGATCTCGCTGACGACAACGCCGCGCCTGGGGAGCGTCGTCACAAGACGCTGGGACTGGAGCCTCTGCAGCGCTTCCCGGAGCGGGGTCCGGCCTATCCTGATTTTCCTGCTCAGGTCCGCTTCCGAGAATACCCCCCCCGGCTGCAGCTCGAGCGTCACAATCATCTCCTCGAGCCTTGTATAAGCTTCTTCCGCCAGGCTCATCTTTCCCGGCGCGCGGGGCGTGCCGGAGCGCGCCTGCGATTTTGCCGCCGTTTCAGCGTGCATCGTCTGCTCCCGGATAGCCGCCCGCTACGGGGCGGTGTAACAGGTCTTGACTGTCGTATAAAACTCCACCGCGTACCTCCCCTGCTCACGCGTCCCGTAGCTTGATCCCTTCTTCCCTCCGAAGGGGACGTGGTAGTCCACACCCGCCGTGGGGAGGTTCACCATCACCATCCCCGCCTGCGCGTTTCGCCTGAAGTGGCTCGCATGCTTCAGCGACGTGGTGCAGATGCCGGAGCAGAGCCCGAACGGTGTATCGTTGGCGATCGCGAGCGCCTCCTCGTAATCCGCGGCGCGGATCACCCCCGCGACCGGCCCGAACACCTCTTCCCTGTTGAGGCGCATGGCCGGGGTCGTCTCCGTGAAGAGCGCCGGCGAAAGAAAGAACCCCTCCTTCGGCCTCCTGAGCCGCTCGCCGCCGAAGGCGAGATTCCCCCCCTCCTGCCTCCCCAGTGCGATATATGACATGTCTTTCTCAAGCTGGACAGCGTCCACGACAGGCCCGATATCCGTCCCGCTTTCAAGCGCATCTCCCACCTTCAGGAGTGCGAGCCGCTCTGTGAGCGCACGGACGAACCTGTCGTGGATCCCCCCGGTGACCACGAGCCTGCTTGATGCCGTGCACCTCTGCCCGG
>DATJPH010000027.1:0-4724 GCA_035506475.1 Bacteroidota bacterium
GCCAGCTCTTCGGCCGGCACCAGGCCGGACGGGCCGGAGTTCCTCCCTGGGTTCATCGCCTGAAGGAGATACTCCACGACACGTCAGGCGAACCTCTTACACTTCAGGCGCTCTCCACACTTCTCGGGATCCACCCCGTCCATATTTCGCGCGCATTTCCGGAATATTTTTCCTGCTCATTCGGAGAATACCTGCGGAGACTCAGGGTCGAGCGGTCTTTGCGCCTCCTCTCTGACACGAGTCTCTCGCTCTCCGCAATCGCGGCGGAGTGCGGATTTGCGGACCAGAGCCACTTCACCCGGTGTTTCAAGGAGATGAATGGCATCCTTCCATCCGAATACAGGAAACACATCCTCCGTTGACTTCCCGCATGTTAATCTGGTTCTAGCGTCCCCCGCTTCATGTCACTATCTTGTCTGTATTCGCTCTCATCGAAAGGACCGATGCGTATGCAGCGTCTGACATCTCTTCTTCCGGGGATTGTTGCGGGCGTCCTGGCGCTCTCCCCTCCGGCCCTTGCGCAGGCATCCCGGGGACATGCCGATGGATGGAATATCGGAGATCCCGTCACGGCCGGTATTGATCCTGGATCGTTGCTCCGGCTTGACAGCGCGATAGCCGGCAACGGGTTCAAGAACATTTCGAGTGTCCTTATCGCCCGGCACGGGGTTCTGGTCTGGGAGAAGTACTACAACGGATTCGCCGACAGCTCACTTCACGATACGCGGTCCGCCACCAAGTCGATCACCGGGATGCTCATCGGTCTGGCCGTCGACAGGAAGTTTATTCCCTCGGAGCAAACAACCGTGTTGAGCTACTTTGCAGACAGGCGGCCGGTGCAGAATCCGGATCCGCGGAAAGATCAGATAACGGTGGAAGACCTGCTGACGATGAGCTCCCTGATGGAGTGCGATGATGACAACAGCTTCTCACGCGGGAACGAAGAGCGGATGTACCTCATTGAGGACTATTTCAAGTTCTTCTTTGACCTTCCCATTAAGGGATTTCCCGCCTGGGCGGCAAAACCGGCCGAGTCGCCGTATGGGCGAAGCTGGAGTTACTGCACGGCCGGGGTCGTGGTGCTGGGGGGCGTTCTTGAGCGGGCAACCGGGATGAAGGTGGATGAGTTTGCTCGGGAATATCTCTTCGGGCCCCTCGGGATATCGCGCGTGCACTGGCAGATGACCCCGATGGGGATGCCGATGACGGGGGGCGGGCTCGGACTGAGGGCTCGTGACTTTCTTAAATTGGCCCAGCTCTATCTCAACAACGGCACATGGAACGGAAGGCGTATTATCTCGGAACGTTGGATCGCCAAATCCGTTTCACCGCACGCATCGGCCCGAGACAGCGTTGACTATGGCTATCTCTGGTGGCTTCAAAGGTTCGGAAAGGAGGGGCACAAAGCATTTGCATATTACATGGCGGGAAACGGCGGGAGCAAGATCGCGGTATTTCCTGATCTCGATGCCGTTGTCGTCATTACAGGCACAATGTACGGCACCATAAAGGGACATCAGCAATCAGAGAGGATAGTGTCTGATTTCATCGTCCCCTCGATGAAGAGGTGACGCCCGGGACTGTCGCCGGCACGGCGGTGCACTGTGGCGGGGGAGATGGTCGGGGGAGATCAGGCGACGCGATTTTATGGTCAGGCCGGGTCAAAAGGTGCTTGCCGCCGGATGTTGTCCGGCGTTCCCCCTGACCCGGCCTTCGTATACAGGACCGCTATTCCGTGTAAACGTTAGAAGTAAATGTGCAGCGTTGCTCCCGCCGAGCCGAAGCCAAGTATGAGATTTGAGCTCCCTTGCTTGGTGGTGACATTCTGAGTCGCCCCCTTGAAAGTCTGTACCTGGTCCGAACTCGAAGTCATGCTGTAGAGATTAAGCTGATATTCCGCCGACAGGCTTATCTCCGACCAGAGGAAGAACTCGGCCCCGATGATCGCCGCAGAGCCGAACGTGAGTCCGTCGCCTGCCGTCCCGTTCTTTGTCTCGACGAGCGTACCGGCGGGTGAGGAGGTGGCGACCGCGGGTTTTGTATCCGACGTTTGCGATATCACTCTCAAACCCACGCCAACATACGGCCTGACCCTTGGAGTTATCCCGCCTATGTACAGGAGATAATCGGCGCCAACCCCGAAAGCAAAGAGAGATGTGCTCCCATCGGAGCCGGGGTTTGTACCGTTGGTCGTAAAATCATTCCAGGGTGTCGTCGTGCTTCGTGAAAGTACCTGCACCCCCAGCCGAACGGCGGATTCTTTGCCGAGGAAATAAGACCCACTGATACCCCCGCTCACTCCGGCTCCGGTAAGTCCGAACGTCCCGAGCCCGCCGAACGTGAAGTTGATGGACTTCGCGCCGGACTTGACTGCAGGGGTGATTTCCTGGGCAGGTGCAACCCCCCCGATCAGGATTGACGAAATGACGACGGCAAGCGTTTTATTCATCTGGCTTCCTCCTGTAGTGTTGTGAGATATGAATCTCCCGCTGGAGCACAATGCTAGTGAGGCCGGCGCAAACCCGCAATACGATAAACCAACTAGGGGATTGACCGTACCGGCCCGTGTGTGTTTGTGGAGATTCCGTTGTATCTTCCCTCAAACCTGAATAGACGACCGGAGGTTCCCCGTGTCCGCACAAGGCTGGGAAAAACTGTTGAATGACCTCCCGGGCCGCCTGGGCCCCATCCTGGCATACTCCGAATTCATGCCACCGCCCCGGGTTGCCTGGCGGCCGTACGACGCCGGCATGTCCGGCCCGCGAATTCCGGGGAATAATTTCGGCTGGCACGTGAGCGAGCGGGAGCAGGCCCAGGAGTTGAAGCCCGGTCTGGCGCAGGTCGCGCGGGATCTCCTTCACGCCCTTCAGCGTCTCCACAGGGACCTGTCGGCAAGGGGGATCAGCGCGAGCAAGCTGGCCGGAAACATCTATTTTCCGCCTGAACTTTCCGGCCTTCACGGGCCCCTTCCGCACGAGAGGTTTGTCACGCTCCTCCCGCTGTCACTGTCAAGGACACAGGACGACAAGGGACGCGTCCGGTGGACCCTCTTTGGCGGAAGCGAACAGGGACCTGACCGCGCCTTCTGGAGGAGCTTCTATACTGCGCCGGGAGTGGAGCGCCCCCGCGAGTATGCAGAGGACTTCATGAGGCGGCTCCTCTCCGGTGCCTACGGCGAACAACGTGAGCGTCTTGCCGATCTGCGCGCGGCAGGTTTTCGGATACTCCCGGGCTCGGGAGAGAGCGTGTGCGGCCGCTGGCATCAGGATCGGCTCCCCGCCTGGACGGCTCCCTACATGATGAACGATGGGGATTCAATCGAAGACGTCAGGTACATACTGACGTTCCGTCCGTTTGGCACACTCCCTGCGGGATTGCAGCGTGCATACATTCAAGGCCGCGTTCATCTCCTCCCGTTTCCCGGCAGCCTGATATTCTGGGGAGCGCCGCCGTATCTCGGGCTCCAGGGGGAACTCCCCCTTGCCATGCAGATCCCCCTTCTGAACGTCTGCGAGCGGAGCGAAGGAATACACGGATTCCGCATCCCCCAGTCAGGATATATGCACGAGCCGCGCGAAGGAGGGTCACCTCCTGAGAAGAAGGCACACAAATGGAAGAACACGTACCGGCGCACGCACCGGTGGGAGCACCTGGAAAGGCACGCCGACGAGCTTGCAGTTCTCGCCGGGGAAGATCGTGTGGCGCACGTTCTCTTCAGCTGCGATCCGGTCGATATTGATCTCTACAACAAGCCGATGGCCCGCAACTCACAGATATGGACTCACCGCTATGAGCTCCTCCTTGACGGGCCGAAAGCATCACGCGAAGACCTTGCAAGGGCAGCCTCGGCACTCAGGCAGGGGGGAGAATTCGGATACAGGTTCTATTTTCCACCTATGGTGGTGGGGAAGTATGAGGTCTTCTGGCAGATACCCCTCGTGTCGTTCGCGGATCCGAAGACCCGCAAACCCCGTCTCGTTGATAATGCACCTCTCGGCTATCTGACAGCGTATGATAGCGCGGCCTATCATCTGGAGGACCCTGTAGAGCTCTGGCCTGTGCCGGGAGAGCGCCCCGAGCTGATGGCGGGGATGAGCGGATACGCGAAGAGGTATGAACACAGGGATCATCAGGATGCCCTGAACGCTCAAAAGCTGATCGAAGTGTCAGGCGCGTTTGGAGACACACCGCTCACATCCGACTTCGCCCGGAGCATATTGAACATCCCGAAAGGAGAGAGGGCGGAGGGATGGATTGAATCGCTGGGAAAGAGGAGGTCGCTTGCGGCGAAGCTCCTCTCCCGGAAACTCCGTCAGATCGTCACAAGCGGGGTCGCACCGACCGGGGCACTCCCGGGTTCGCTTACATACGGTTACACCGCAAGCCGGCAGTTCGAGGTGAACTACTGGAATACAATAAAGAAGCTCGCGACCGGCCGTTTTCTGAACAAAGAGAACGCCGACTGCGTTGATGATCGCCCTTCGCGACTGCTCCGGAAGCATGCGCACCGCGATCTTGAAGCGCTCGGTGACTGGCTCCTCGGGTACTACAGGTCATTGATCTCCAGGAGCGGGATGGACGGGAAGGCCTCTGCCGGAGATCTCCCGTTCCGCTGGGAGACCGATTTCGAGTTTGACTGGATGGGGGGGTGGAAGTCAAACCAGGGAGGGGAGGAGCGTGAGCGCGATCTCCTCGTGGTTATCCCGGGGAAAGACCGGAGCCGC
>DATJPH010000028.1:0-4512 GCA_035506475.1 Bacteroidota bacterium
GCCCGACGGGAATTTCGAACACCCCTTCCCCCTCCACGCGCCTGAAATCGAGTGACCCCCTGACGCGGGGCACGGCCGTCCGGCAATCAAAGTGCTTGAGCATCGGGTGAACGTCCTCGGGCCAGTCGGGGTGTGATGCCAGCCTGTGGATGTTCGGGAAGGCGATGATCCCGAACCAGTCCTTCATTTCCCGTTCGAACCAGTTGGCGCTCTCGAGTACCGTGCTCACCGAGGGGACCTCCATGTGTCGCGGATCGACGGGCACCTGGAGGATAAGGAATATGTCGTCCACGGGGACGGAGAACACGTAGTAGAGTGTGAACCTGCCGTTGAGCGACCGCTCGTCGTTTGCCACGAGCGTCGTGAAGTGCCCCCCGAGCGATCGCGTCAGGAGCGAGCAGATCTCCGGGAGTGTCCCCATCGATTCATGGCGGAGCGACAGGTATATCTCGTTCGGCGCCGTCCCTTCATGGATTGTCAGGCGCTCGCCGAGCGACTTCCGTATCAGTGTGATATAGTGGCGTCTTGCCGGCATTGTTCTCAACCCTGAAGGACCGTTACGGCGTTTGCAATGCACTGCTCCAGTGCCGGCGGCAGCCAGACGCCGAGCAGGAGAAGCCCCGCCAGGAGCGCGCCGAGAAGGAGGAGCGACATGGCGTCGGCATCCGCATGCCGGAGGGACCGGTGCGGTTCTCCGAATACCATTCTTGACGTGGAATAGATGAAGCCCGCGAAGACCGTCGCGACGAACCCGAGGAAAAGCACCGCAGGGACGGCGTTTCCCCCCCGGAACGCGGCGCTGACGATCGTGAACTCGCTGACGAAGATGCCGAATGGCGGGGAACCCGTTATCGCGAAGACGCCGACAATGAGAAATGTCGCCGATACGGGGATGACCCTTATCGCGCCTGTGATCCTCCGCATGATCTTCGAGTTGTACGCCATCCGTATGTTGCTTGCCGTGAGGAAGAGGAGGGTTTTGGCGACGGCGTTGTTGAGGAGGTGGAGCATTGCCCCGAAATAGGCGAGCGGGCTCCCGAGCCCCAGCGCGAAGACAATAATCCCGGCATGTTCGACGCTCGAATACGCGAGAAGCCGTTTGAAGTCCCTCTGGAGGAGTATGAACGGGGCCGCCACACCCATGGAAACAAGGCCGAACACGACGAAGAGCGTCGGGACGAAGCTTCCACCCACGGCAGTGTTGACGAGTATGGCAAATCGCATGAGCGAGTAGAGCGCGACGTTCACGAGCCCCGCCGCCATCAGCGCGCTCACGGGTGCCGGGGATTCCCCGTAGGCGTCGGGTTTCCACGTGTGCATCGGTGCAAGGCCGGCCTTCGTCCCGAACCCCACGAGGACGAAGATAAAGGCCAGCTTGAGGACTCCGGGGTCCAGTTTCTTCGCGACGAGCATGAGGGACGACCAGTTCAGGGCGCTCGCGGAGTCGGGGAGGACGCGGAGCGCCGAGAAATACGTGAGGACGATCCCGAAAAGCGCCAGGGCGATGCCGACCGAGCAGATGATCACGTACTTCCAGGCGGCTTCGATCGAGCTCTCCCTCTCGTAGAACGCCACGAGGAACGCCGTGGCGAGCGTCGTCGCCTCGGACCCGATCCAGAGGATCCCGAGATTGTTGGCAAGGAGCACGAGCATCATAGTGAAGAGGAACACGTTCAGGAGGAGGTAGTAGAGCCAGAGCTGGCGGCCGTCAACGCGGGAGCGCCGGACCTGCCGGCGCAGGTACCCGGTGGAGTACAGGGCGACGACAAAAGCGCTCCCGGAGACGATGGCCGCGATGTACGCAGAGAGGCCGTCGGCATAGAGCCACTCCTGGGGAGGCACGACTGCTGACCCCTGCGCGATCGACCCTGCAAGCCAGAGGGCCGCCAGGAACGTGGACCCGGCGCAGACGACGGTGATCGTCTCGAGCGCCCTGCGGGCGTGCATGAGCCCGCACAGGAGCGTTCCGGCCAGCGGCAGGCCGAGCAGGAGTGCAAAGAGTAGCGTCGTCAATCCCGCAGGCTCCTGAGTGAATCGATGCTTATCGACTCAAACGTCTTGTTAATCCGGAATACGAACACACCCAGGATCAGGACGGCGACGAGGATGTCGAAGAATATCCCCACCTCCACGATCATGGGCATCCCGTACGTGATCGAGAGTCCTGAAAGGAATACGCCGTTCTCCATCGTGAGGAGACCGACGATCTGGGTGATGGCTTTCTTCCTCGTTGTCATGATGAACAGGCCGATGAGCATCATCGCGATCGAGACGGAGAGAACCCGTGATACGGCGGGAGCGTCTGCACGCCCCGCGTCGAGGATGGAATGCGCGACGGAGTCCGCCAGAATCACCATCGCGCCGCAGAGGAGGAGCGACACCGTGATGTTGACGCTGAAATCGACCTCTTTGCGCACGCCGATGCGCTCGATAACCCGTGAAAGGACGACGGGGATGGCCACGGCTTTGACCGCGATCGTGAGGACGCCGGCGATCAGTATGTGCGTCTGGCCGTATCCCAGGACCACGAGGAATGCCACGACCCCCAGGAAGAGTGACTGGAGGGCGAAGAGCCTGATGTAGAACACCAGGCTCCGGCTCGAGACGATGAGGAATGACGTCACAAGAATCGCCGCCGCGAATATGTCGATAAGGAGGCCGACCGTCGGGATTGTGGCGGGGTCCATGCCTAGGCCCCGATGATGAAATACAGGATGAGCGCAAGCAGCGAAAGGATGAACGCCACCATCAGGAGGTCGGGGACGCGGAAAAGGCGCAGCTTGGCGTTTGTCGATTCCACGACCGCGACGATCACCGCCAGGGCGATCACCTTGGAGAAGAAGGCGGCGCATCCCAGGAGGAGCGGGAGCGGGGCGGCGGATGTCGCCATGCCGAAGGGGAAGAACATGTTCGAGAGCAGGGCAAGGAAGATGGCCAGCTTCATCTGGGACGACCACTCGATGTACGCGAGGTAGCGTCCGGAATACTCAAGGATCATCGCCTCGTGGATCATCGTCAGCTCGAGGTGCGTGTCAGGGTTGTCGACAGGGACGCGCCCCGTCTCCGCGAGCGTCACGATGAACAGCCCGGAGAATGCAAGCAGGTGCGCCGGGTTCATCATTGCACCGGGTGCCGACGAGAGCTGCGTCACGATGAGGCTCAGGTTGGTGGAACCGGCCGTCACCGCGGCGGTGAATATGGCGAGCATCATCGCCGGCTCGACGATCGAGGCGATGGACATTTCCCGGCTTGCGCCGAGACCGCCGAAAGCGCTCCCGGCGTCAAGCCCGACGAGGGCGACAAAGAACCGCCCCAGCGCGAAGAGGTAGATCACGGTGATGATGTCGCCGGCGAAGTTGAGCTGGACCGGGACGATGACCGTCGGGACAAGCACGGCAATGACGAGCGTTGAACCGAAGACGATGTAAGGGGTGACCCTGAATATCCATGAGGAGGCCCCGGGGATCACGACCTCCTTCCGCATCAGCTTGGCGAGATCAAAATAGGGCTGCAGGATCCCCGCCCCGCGCCTCCGCTGGAAGAGGGCCTTGGTCTTCCTGACGACCCCGCTGACAAGGGGAGCGGAGGCAAGCAGAAGGAGACCCTGCAGGAGGATGGAGAGCGCTATGGAAGCGGCATCGTTCATCGTGCAAACAGGAGGAGGAGAACGAGCGTGATGAATATGTACGCCAGGTATGTCTGGATATGCCCCGTCTGGACCCTGCGGAAGAGCCTCGCGGAGCCGGTGATGAGGCGGTACGCCGGCTCGTAGAGATATTTGAGGAAGACGGATTCCGTCCTGAGCTCGTAGGTAATGTCCGGGCGGAAATAGGGTGAAGATTCCCGGGAGACCTCGATCTCGTGCCTCGCACGGTAGATGCTTGCGAATATCATCCGTATCGGCTTGCTGAACCCGGTTGCGGTATACTGCATGCGCGGGCTGAGCGCGGTCTCCCCGCATGCCCATGTCATCGCCGTCCGCTTCCGCATTCTCCCCCCGAGGATGGCCCCCGCGGCGACGGGAATGGCGATTGCCGCCACGAGAAGGATGCCGAGCGCCGGCGTCGAGACGCTCGAGGAGCTCCCCGCGGGTATGATCGTCATCCCCTCCTGGAGGACCGCCGGTGAGGAGAGAGCAATTGCCGGGAGCGAACCGGCAAGAGGGTTCAGGACGGCAAGGACGCCCCCCGGGGCGACCCCGAACAAAACGCAGAGGAGCGCGAGCATCCCCATCGCCGCGATCATTGTAAATGACGATTCCTGCGCCCGCTCTGCACGCTCCGACCGGGGGAGGCCGAGAAACGTGATGCCGAACGCTTTGACGAAGCAGGCGGCCGCGAGCGCACCCGTCAGTGCAAGGAGCGCGACGGTGAGCGGGATGGCAATCTTGACCGTGAGGTCGGAAAGGTGGAAGCCCAGGAGGAGGGCCTGGAACGTCAGCCATTCGCTCACAAACCCGTTCAGGGGGGGGAGCGCTGATATGGCGACGGCGCCGATGAGAAAGAAGAACGC
>DATJPH010000029.1:0-2119 GCA_035506475.1 Bacteroidota bacterium
TCGCCCTGGGATACAAGTACGACAATGCGGGAAACGGGACACCGATCTCCAGGTTTTTCGACCCCGGGTATCTGACGCAGAGCGCCGGGATCGCCTACCAACCTCTCCCGGAGGTCAAGACCGGTCTCGGGCTTGCACTCAGGGAGACGTTCACGTCCCGGTTCAACCAGTATACCGATGACCCGAGGACGGCCGAGATCGAACGGAGGAAGACCGAGGGGGGACTCAGGATCGTGGCCCACGTCGACTGGAAGTTCGGCGGGAGCGCCGCGCTGGTCCTGAACCAGGAGCTCTTCAGCCCGTTCAACAATCTGAACCAGGTGTTCGTCCGGAGCGATAATTCAGTCGCCATGAAGATGAGCAAGCTGTTCTCGGTCAATTTCAACGTCCTCCTCGTGCAGGACGTCACTGTCTCCCCCCGGACGCAGATCAAGCAGGTTCTTGCCATCGGCGTCAGTTACGTTCTCGTCTGAAAGGACCGGCCATATGGCTACTATTGGCCATGATCGTTCCGCGGCGGTGTCCCGGCTGCGGCTCCCCCCGAGCGGAATCCGGCGTTTCAGTTCCTCCCCACGTCCGGCCGCCGGCAGGAAGGGGCGCAATATCCCCGCCCGCGGTGCCTTTGAATGTCCCTCCCGTCAGATTTCCTCCCGGTGACACCGAGCACACTGAGTTCGCCCTCTGGCACCCGTTGTGCGAGAGACATCTGCAGGCAACTGGCACGCACACCTCACGAGGGAGCAGGAGTCATGTCACCACACATTGAATACTGGGGCATACCTTCACCGGCGGAAGAACTGTTCACATTCTCCCTTGCCGGGGATGGAACGGGAAACGGCGAAAGCATGCTTATCGGCGGCCGGCGTATGTTCGTCCTGAATATCGAATGCGATGAAGAAGAAGCGGATTTCATCCCCGAATCGTTCGAATAGCGCCCCCCGGCGGGGAGCTCACATCATCCGCAGGGCGAGCTGGCCGAGCGTGATCATCGCCCCCTCCGTCCGTTCCGACCAGGGATGGCCGCAGTTGAGCCGGATGCAGTTGCCGTACTGTCTCTTCGGCGAAAAAAGAGGCCCGGGGACGATACAGATGTTTTTCTCGAGCGCTTTCCTGTAAAGTCCGAGGGCGTCGATCTCCCCGGGGAACTCCACCCAGAGGACGGTCCCCCCTTCGGGGCGCGTGACGCTCGTGTTCTCCGGGAAATACTTCCGCACCGCCTGCGTCATCATCCCCACATGTGAAGCGTACGCCTTCCGCGCCCCCCTCAGGTAACGGTCATATCCGCCGCTGGCGAGCAATTCGGCAATGGCCATCTGGGGGAGTGTCGCCGTCGAGAGGGTCGACGAGAGCTTCAGGCGGAGCACCTTCGTAAGATACCTCCCGGGCGCCGTCCAGCCGATCCGGAA
This sequence comes from Bacteroidota bacterium, assembly GCA_035506475.1. Taxonomy (GTDB): domain Bacteria; phylum Bacteroidota; class Ignavibacteria; order UBA10030; family UBA6906; genus Fen-1273. The sequence continues at coordinate 1,407 of DATJPH010000029.1, forward strand.
ACCCGGGGAGACCGTCTTCGAAAACGACGAACAGAGGAGCACCCCTTCTCCGGCGTCAAACGCCTTGAGCGCCTTCGGGCGCGTGTTGTTAAAGGAGAGGTCTCCGTAGACGTCGTCTTCAAGGAGCGGTATCCCCTCCGCGGCCAGGAGCTCGACGATCCGCTTCTTGTTCGCGTCAGGGACGCAGCAGCCGAGCGGGTTTTGAAAGTTCGCCGACAGGAAGACGGCGGCGATCCGGCCTCTGCCCAGGGCGCGCTCGAGACCCTCGACCGAAATCCCGGTGCGCGGGTGCGTCGGAATCTCGAGGGCGCGGAGTCCGAGCGATTCCAGGATCTGGAGAAATCCGAAATAGACGGGGGATTCGACCGCCACCGTGTCGCCCGGTTCCGTGACCGCGCGCAGGCAGAGATTCAGCGCCTCGGTACATCCGAATGTGACCACGATCTCGTCGGGCACGAGGTTCCCACCCCAGTCAATCGAGCGCCGGGCGATCTGGCGGCGGAGCTCGGTATTCCCGCGGGGCGAGTCATACCTGTTGCTCAAGCCCTCGTACCTCCTGGCGACCGATCCGAGCGTCCTGTAGAGTTTTCTCGTCGGGAGCATTTCATCGCCCGGCGTCGCGGCGCCCAGGGGGACGATGCCGGGATTCATCATTGCATCGTGCACTGCGAGAGACAGCTCGCCGAGATCGATCGTGCTCGCGGTCGCCGACG
>DATJPH010000030.1:0-8010 GCA_035506475.1 Bacteroidota bacterium
TGCAATCGGGCGTCATCCGCGCGGCCGCGTTCATGTTCGCGGCGAAATCGATCGCATCGAGAAAATTCATGCCGTGGAGTTTCGCAAACATCTCTTTGCAGAGCGCCATGGACGCGGCGCTGTTCTCTGTCAGGAGTTCGCCGACGAGGCTTTCGACGGCGCCGGCAAGCGCCTTCTGCGGGACGACGATCGTTGCAAGGCCGGCTCCCTTCGCCTCCTCGGCGTCGAGGACCGCGCCGCGGAGCACGAGGTCGCGCGCGCGCCCCTCCCCCACCCTCTTGACGAGGAAGACCATGACAACCGCCGGGATAAACCCTATGTGCACTTCGGTGTAGCCGAACCGGGCGTGTTCCTTCGAAGCGACGATGAAATCGCAGACGCTCGCAAGCCCGCATCCCCCGGCGAGCGCCGGTCCGTGCACGACGGCGACGACCGGCTTCCGGAGCTCGTAGATGAGCCTGAAGAGCGCGGCAAGGCGCCGGGAGTCGGCCCTGTGGGCTTCAAGGTCGTAGGAGGCGATACGCTGGAGGTATTCGAGGTCTGCGCCGGCGCAGAAGGCGGGTCCCTCGCCGGCGAGCGTGACGACTTTGACGGCCGGGTCCCGGGCGGCGGCCGTGAAGGCGAGCGTGAGCTCCTGCACCATCACGTCATCGAGTGCGTTTCTCTTGTCGGGCCGCCGGAGCGTGATTGCCGCACGCCGCTCGACGCACTCGTATGAAACCCGGGTGAAATCCATGAACCGAAAATAGGGATTTCACCCCGCAAACACAAGCAGGGATCGACGGTCCGGAACGCGGCGGCGCCCTCCCCGGACCGCACTTCGGGGAGGACGCCGCGCGCCCGACAAGCAGAACGACTACACGTCGAAGTAGAGGCCGAATTCGTACGGGTGAGGACGAAGCGCCATCGGCTTGACTTCCTTGTTCATCTTGTACTCGATCCACCCTTCGATTACGTCCTCGGTGAAGACGTCGCCCCGGAGCAGGAAGTCGTGATCGTGCTCGAGAGCGTTCAGGGCTTCCTCGAGCGATCCCGGCGTCGACGGGACGTGCTTGAGCTCCTCGGGCGAAAGGTCGTAGATGTCCTTGTCGAGGGGTTCCCCCGGATCGATCTTGTTCATGATGCCGTCCAGCCCGGCAAGCAGCATCGCCGAGAAGGCAAGGTACGGGTTGCAGGCCGCATCGGGACAGCGGAACTCCACCCGTTTCGTCTTCGGGTTTGTGGAGTACATCGGGATGCGGATCGACGCGCTCCTGTTCCGCTGCGAATAGGCCAGGTTCACGGGCGCCTCGAACCCGGGGACGAGCCGCTTGTAGGAGTTCGTCGTCGGGTTGTTGATCGCGCAGAGGGCGGGCGCGTGCTTCAGCAGCCCCCCCATGTAGTAGAGCGCCATCTCGCTCAGGTTCGCATAGCCGTTCCCGTAGAAGAGCGGCTTGCCGTTCTTCCAGAGGCTCTGGTGGACGTGCATCCCCGAGCCGTTGTCCGCGAAGACGGGCTTGGGCATGAACGTCACGGTCCGTCCGCGGAGCCGGGCGGTGTTCTTGATGACGTATTTGAAGACGAGCATCGCGTCCGCGCTCTTGAGCAGCGGCGAGAATTTCAGATCGATCTCCGACTGGCCGGCGGTGGCGACCTCGTGATGCTGGGCTTCGACGTCAAGCCCCGCGGCCATCAGGTTCGCCGTCATCTCGTTCCTGAGATCCTGCAGGTGGTCGGTCGGCGGGACCGGGAAATACCCTTCCTTGTAGCGGGGCTTGTATCCCAGGTTGGGCATCTCCTCCCTGCCGGAATTCCACCGCCCCTCGACGGAGTCGACGTGGTAATAGCTCGAATGTTCGTTCGTGTCGAACCGGACGTCGTCGAATATGAAGAACTCCGCCTCGGCGCCGAAGTACGCCGTGTCCGCGAGCCCCGTCGATTTGAGGAACGATTCCGCCTTGCGGGCGATCCCCCGCGGGTCGCGTTCGTACAGCTCCTTGGTCAGGGGATCGTGGATATCGCAGGTCAGGCTGAGTGTTTTCGTTTCGATGAACATGTCGATGAACGCCGTCGCCGCGTCCGGGATAATGAGCATGTCGCTTTCGTTGATCGCCTTCCACCCGCGGATGCTCGATCCGTCGAACCCGAACCCCTCTTCGAACGACGACTCTTCCAGTTTGTCGACGGGCACCGAGAAGTGCTGCCAGTGTCCGGGGAGATCGATGAACTTGAAGTCGATCATCTTGACCCCCTCGTCCTTGATGAGCTTGAAGACGCGGGTCAGATGCGATCCGGAGCTTTTTGCCATAGCGAGTCCTTTATGGTGGTGTATTGTGTGAGTTGTTCAACAACCCGGGGTGTGCTTCATTTCGTCGGTTCAACCCTGATCCGCATCGTCTCCTTCGTCGTCGAGAGCACGAGGTTCGTCCGCGTGTTGAGCACGCCGGACCAGGCCTGGATCTTCGCCAGGAGTTTCTCGAGCGACGCGGTGTTCGCGGTCCTGACCTTCAGCAGGTGCGAGCCCTCGCCCGTGATCGCGTGGCACTCGAGAATCTCGTCGTTCGCGTGCGCGTGCTCGAGGAACCCGGGGTAGTGTTTCGAGGAATCCACGGTGACGAAGATGAACGCGCAGATGTCCTTCCCGAGCTTCCTGGGGTCGACCGTCGCGTGGTAGCCGGTGATATACCCGTTCTCTTCGAGTTTACGGAGCCGCTCGCTCACCGAAGGGAGGGAGAGTCCCACGGCCTCGGCCAGGTCGTTGCGGCGGGTCCTCCCCTTCTTCTGGAGGAGGTCCATGATTGTGGCGTCAATGTCGTCGAGTACCATCGGGGGTGCCTCTTCCGGGGGGAGGAGCGGGCGTGTTTCCTAAATAATTAAGGAATTGAGTAGATAATGGCTTCAAATATAAGGTACGGCAGGGAGATTGTCAAGGTTTTTCTTGGAGGGCGGCGGTGCGGAGAGCGCGGACGGCGGAGGGAATGTCGGATGCGCCGAATATGGCCTTCCCGGCGACAAGAACCGTGGCGCCCGCCTCGACGACGGAGCGTGCGGTGGAGTGGTCGATCCCCCCGTCCACCTCGAGAAGAATGCCCGGGTGGAGGCCCCGCGCCAGGGCGGCGGTCCGCCGGATCTTGTCGAGGGAGGAACCGATGAATGTCTGTCCCCCGAACCCCGGGTTCACGGTCATGATCAGGACCATGTCCGCATCGGCGAGTATCCCCGAAAGAAGCGACTCGGGTGTGGCGGGATTGACGCAGACCCCCGCGCGCGCGCCGAGGCTCTTGATCTTCTGGACCGTCCTGTGAAGGTGGGGGCAGGTCTCGTAGTGTACCGTGATCGAATCGGCCCCGGCACTCCGGAATTCCTCGAGGTAGAGATCGGGATTCTGGATCATGAGGTGAACGTCGAACGGGAGCGACGTGTGGCGGCGGAGCGAGCGGATGACTGGCGGGCCGATCGTGATGTTCGGGACGAAGTGGCCGTCCATCACGTCGAGGTGAATCCAGTCGGCGCCCCCCTTTTCCGCGAGGGCAATCTGCCCCCTGAGATCGGCAAAATCCGCGGCAAGGAGCGAGGGGGCTATGGTGACCATGGGGACGGATGTACCTTAGTGGTGCGGGACCTGTATCTCTTCAGTGGGGCGTCCCACCTTGACGACGAAAAGATCGATTTTCTGCCCGGCGGTGGCGGACTCCCCGGCACGCGGGAACTGTTCGACAACCGTGTTGGGTATAAGCTCATAGCTGAGCTGGTAGGTGATGTTCCCGACGTTGAGTCCCTGCGCCTGGAGCATCTTCTCCGCTTCGTTCACCGTTTTACCGACGATATTCGGGACAGTGACCCCCCCGCCGGTTCCCGCGCCGCTGCTCACCGTGATGTTGATGCGCGCGCCCCGGACGATGCGCGAATCGGCGGCCAGGGACTGTGCCACGATCGTGTTCTCCGGATACACCGTCGAGGGTTCAAAATTGATAGAGCCGAGCTGGAGGCCGTACCTCTCGAGCGCGAATTTCGCATCCCGCATCGACCTCCCGCGGAGCTGGGGGACGATGGCCATCGCCTCTCCCCCGCTCACCGTCAGGTAGACGCGCCTCCCGTGTTTGACAAGCGCCTGCGCGGGGGGGTTCTGGTAGATGACGGTCCCGGGGGGGTGGTCGGGGTCAGGCCTTGTGTCCGCCTCGACGGGCTGGAGCCCGGCACCTTCCAGCTGAGAACTGGCCTCGGCGAGCGGGAGCCCGGAAACATTAGGAACGGAGAGGGTTCCTCCGTGGTTTACGTAGAGCGGCAAAGCTACGTTGTTCAGGAGGAAAAAGAGGGCCAGCGCAGCCCCTGCGGCAATGAGGAGCTTCTGAACCCAGGGCCTGCGGAAGAGCTGAACGATCGTCGTCTGGATGGTCTTAAGTTGCATTGCACCTGGATGGGTCTGTTCGGCGTGAGGAAATATACTCAAACAAACACGAATTCACAATAACGACGACAGTGATCGCAGGCATCAAAATCGCCCCTCGCCCGGTGCGTGCCCGGCAGCGCTCCTGCCACCGGGAGGTGATCCGGACGCTCCTCTACTACGATATCTGGGACTACCCCCTGACGTTAAACGAGCTGTACACCTTTCTCCCCGTCCGCATGGAGCCGCTCGCCGCCTTTGCCTCTGCCCTGGGAAAGCTTGTCCGGGACGGTGCGGTCATGCAGGACCGGGGGTACTACTTCGTCCCCGGCGCCCGCACGGGGTGCGTGGACAACCGGATCCGGGGAGAGCGCAGGGCGCGCGGGATGTGGCGGATGGCCAGGATCGCGGCGCACCTCATCAAGCGCTTCCCGTTCGTCAGGGGGGTCTTCGTCTCGGGGGATCTCTCCAAGAACGTGACGCACAAAGGGAGTGACGTCGATTTCCTGATCCTGACGGAGCCGGGGCGACTCTGGATCGCGCGCACGCTCCTTGTTCTCTTCAAGAAGTCGTTCCTCCTCAACAGGAAGAAGTACTTCTGCGTGAATTCATTCGCCGCCACGGACAATCTCCGCGTTGCGCAGAGAAACATCTACCAGGCGACCGAGATCGCACAGCTGAAGCCCCTGTATAACACCCCCCTGTTCGAATCGTACATCAGGGCAAACGGCTGGATCAGGGAATACTTCCCGAACTACCGAACCGGCGCGCTGGCGCTGCCGCGCGCAACCGGGCGCCGGAGCGTCCTGCAGCGGATCGCTGAATTCCCGTTCACGCTCCTCCCTGCGGACAGGATCGACCTCCGCCTCATGAGCGCCATGGAGCGTGTCTGGGCCGGACGCTACCCGGAACTCGATGCGAAGACCCGTGGGGAGATCTTCACTTGCGCGCGCGGTGAATCCCGCGCCTACGCGGGGAATTTCCAGGGGAAGATTCTCCGCGCGTATGAACAGAAGCTCCGACAGCACGGCGCGGGAGACTGATGGGCGAGCGGATACTCTTCACACATTCGTATTTCCTCCGGTTCGACCCGAAGGAACACCGCGCGATGACTCCCTATCCGCCGCTCGGGACGCTGTACGCTGCGGCCGTGGCGCGGCAGAGGGGCTACGCGGTCTCCCTGTTCGACAGCATGATTGCCGGCGCGGAGACGGACATCGTTCCCATCCTGCGCGATCTCCGGCCGGCGGTCGTCGTCATCTACGACGACGATTTCAACTACCTGACGAAGATGTGCCTCGAGCGGATGCGGAGGGCGGCGTTCGCGCTCGGGCGCCTGGCGCACGAGGCCGGATCCACCGTCATCGTCCACGGCTCCGATCCCGTCGATCATCTCCAGGAGTACTTCGCCAACGGGGCCGACTACATCCTGTGCGGGGAGGGGGAGCAATCGCTCGCCGAACTCCTGGGGGCGCTCCTCGAGAAGTCATGCGACGTGCGGGATGTGCGGGGCATCGCCTTCACGGCCGGTGACGGCATCGTCCGCACACCGGCGCGGACACCGGCGCATGACCTGGACCGTTACCCGTTCCCCGCGTGGGATCTCATCGACGGCCCCCGCTACCGGTCGCTCTGGGTGAAACACCACGGGCACTTCTCGATCAACATGGTCACGACCCGGGGATGCCCGTTCCACTGCAACTGGTGCGCGAAGCCGCTCTACGGCCAGGTCTACAACACCCGCTCCGTGGCGAACGTCGTCGACGAGATGCTCCTCCTCCGCGCGAAGTTCCAGCCCGACCATCTCTGGTTCTGCGACGACATATTCGGACTGAGGCCGGGCTGGGTCAGGGAGTTCAGCCGCGAGGTCGTGCGCCGCGGCGCGGTCATCCCCTTCAAATGCCTTGCCCGGGTGGACCTCCTGCTGAAGGACGACATGATCGACGACCTGCGGCGCGCGGGGTGCACGTCGGTCTGGGTCGGCGCCGAGTCGGGCTCGCAGAAGATACTCGACGCCATGGAAAAGGGGACGACCGTCGAACAGATCTACGAAGCCTCCCGCCGCCTGAAGAGCGCCGGGATCGCCACCGGGTTCTTTCTCCAGTACGGCTACCCCGGAGAGACCCGCGAGGATATCGAGCGGACGCTCGCGATGGTGCACGACTGCCGTCCCGACGATATCGGGATCTCGGTCTCCTACCCCCTGCCGGGGACGAAGTTCTACGACAACGTCCGGAACTCACTGGGCGAGAAGAAGAACTGGGTCGACAGCCAGGATCTCGACCTGATGTACCACGGTGAATTCCCGCCGGACTTCTACCGGGCGCTCCACGCGCTGACGCACAAGACGCTCAGGATGCGCCAGGGGGCGGACCAGATCCGGGAAATCCTCCGGTCGCCGTGGAAAGTCTCGCCGCAGCGGATCCGCAGAATCGTCGCCATGGCCTACCACTGGACCACGCTCCCTTCGCTCCGCACGCGGATGGAATCACTTGCCCGCACCGCGTGAACGGCGATGAGACATGAACGCCGGTCATACTCCCCCTGGCAGGGGGCACAGGCCCCGCGCCGGATCCTCTTTGTCCGGTTCCATGCGCTCGGTGACGTCTCACTCGTGCTCCCGGCCGCCTCCCATGTCGCCCGCCTGTGGCCGGAGGCGGCAGTCGATCTCCTGACGATGCCTCCGGCGGATGAGCTTGCCGCGGCGACGCCTCTTTTCAGACAGGTGCTGACACTCCACTCCGTCCGGAGCCGGAGCGAGCGCATTGCAGGCGCAATCCGCACGGGGCTGGAAATCCGTGCGCGCAGATATGATATCATCGTAGATCTTCAACGAAACTATGTAAGTCGCATAATCAGAAGGCTCTCCGGCGCCCCGTGCTGGAGTGAATTCGACCGCTTCTCACAGATCCCTGCAACCGAACGAGTCCTCTCGACGATCGCACTGGCGGGAGTGGAGCATCCCGCACACGACATCCCCGTCCCGGTCCGGGATTCAGTGACGATGGCTGGACGGAGACTCCTGGAGCGGGAGGGATGGGACGGGAGCACGAAACTTGTCGTGTTCAACCCCGCCGGGCTCTGGACGACGAGGAACTGGCCGATTTCGAGCTACGTTGAATTGTACAGGCTCTGGGCGCAGCACGAACCGGTCCGTGTACTCGTGCTCGGGACGGAGCGTGTGCGCGAAAAATCTGCGCAGATCGCCCGCGAAAGCGGGATGAACCTCATCGATCTCGCGGGGAAAACCTCTGCAGGTGAGGCATTTGCGATTCTTCGGCTCGCTGCCGTTATTGTGACCGAAGATTCCGGCTTGATGCACATGGCATGGGCGGCCGGGGTCCCGATCGTCGCCCTGTTCGGCTCGAGCCGGACGGGATGGGCCGCCCCGCAGGGGGAGAGGGCCGTTTGCCTGGATTCTTCAGACCTCGACTGCGGGTGCTGCATGGAACCCGCATGCAGGTTCGGAGATGTCCATTGCCTGACACGCCGTGCACCCCCGGATGTACTCGGGGCGGCGCTCAGGCTTCTCGACCAGGTTCACACACAGAGAGCACCGACATGTTCCGGCTGACAATACTTCTTGTCGTGGCAGGGCTCCAGATCCTCGTCTATTCGAGGGCCAGGCGCTGGACTGCGACCCG
>DATJPH010000031.1:0-4291 GCA_035506475.1 Bacteroidota bacterium
AGATCTACCGGACGAATTATGTCCTCCGCTCGGTTGTCGTTCCTCCCGGAGCACACGACGTCGTTTTTGCGTTTGATCCTCCTCTGTATCGCGCCGGCTGGTTGCTGACAAATGCAGCGTGGGTCCTTGTGGTGCTCCTCATCGCCGCGGGACTCTGGCTCCTTCCCGGCGTGAAAAACCGTATCGGCCGTCAGGGCGGAGCGCATGAACCCGCAAAATCCTGATAGTTGAGGGGATGCATGCCTCCCGGGCGTGTTCCAGGATATTGCGGCTCTCCGACCTTCTGATTAACATATAGCACCAGAATATTCCTGACCGATGGGGGTGAGCGCGGCTCTTCCTGTTCATTCCCCATTTCCCCCCCCGTCAATTAATGCCGGCATCTTCTGAGATCTCTTGGAGGATTTATGAAATCCAGGGTACTTGCTGTCATGCTCTTCCTCTTTCTCCTGTCTCCCTCTTCCACGCAGTTGAAGGGACAACCCTCATGGAGTCCCTGCGCAGGCAATCCTCTCCTGGGATATGCGATCAGCCCCACCGTGCTGTTTGACAGCGCCAGCAACACGTACAGGATGTGGTTCATTTCGCTCGGTGCGGGGGTGAAGTATGCGGAGTCCCCGGATGGCGTGACCTGGACCGTCAGCGACACCGTTGTGCTTCCGGCCGGCGGTCCCGGTTCGTTCGACCCCCAGATCCACGCTCTTGCTGTTGTCAGGTACGCCGACTCGCTCGCGATGTATTATACGGCCTCGACCGACGGCGTTTCGCTCGTCATCGGACGGGCAGTGTCCAACGACGGGAAGCACTGGGTAAAATCGCCGAACACCCCCGTTCTCACGCACGGTGCCCCGGGATCGTGGGAATCCGTCGGCGTGGGAGCCAACAGCGTTGTGTTGAAGAACGGGGTATTCATCATGTCGTTTGGCGCCACCGACGGCACGTATGTCACGTCAGGGATTGCGGAGTCTCAGAACGGGATCGTCTGGTCGAAATACGCCGGCAACCCCGTGCTGCCGCACGGAGGACCGGGCTCGTACGACGAAAGAGAATCCGCGATCATGGGCCTGACGTGGAAGGACACTCTGGCCTATGCAATTTTCGAGAGCATCGACGCTGCCGGCCACCAGTCGTTTTCGCTCGCGACATCGGCGGACGGCAAACAGTGGAAGAAATACGCGGGAAACCCCGTCTATGTACCCAGAGGGGGCTGGGACACCTACGGGATTGGCAACGGTTCTCTCCTCCGGCAGGACAGTGTGTTCAAGTACTGGTACACGGGATATTCCGGGTCGAGCTGGTCGATCGGCCTTGCGTACATGCAGAACCCGGGGATTACGCTCGTCAGTCCCGGGACTCTCAATTTCGACTGGGTGCGGGTCAACTCGGCGGATACTCTCGCCCTGGCCATCAAGAATATCGGCACCGGCGACTCGCTCCGCATTTTTTCCATCACGTCAGACAACAGCCATTTCACAGCCTTGTCGGAGCCCGGTGTGATCGCGCCGGCTGAATCGCTCGTCGTCTCCGTCCGGTACGTACCCACCGCAAATCAGCCTGACAGCGGTCTGATTACCATTGCAACCAGCGACCCGGGCAGGTCAAACACGCTTGTCCCCGTCAAGGGGCACGGGTATGCCCTGACGAACGCTCCCGCCATCAACAGCGTCACACTCGTTCCGAACACGTATTATCAGGCGCGGATCATCTGGTTCCGGGGGAGTGCTGACTCCCTGGGCGCCGCCGATCCGGTCACGCAGTACAGCATCTGGCGGCTCGTCAGGGGCGCGACGGCACAGGGAACTGCAACCCGTCCGGGTTCTCTCGACATTCCCTCGTCGACGCTGATTGACCCGGCATGGGACTTCATCGCGACGGTGCCGGCCGCAGGCATGCTCCGTTATGCGTATATCGCGCCGGTGCTCTTTGACTACGCGCATCCCTATGCGTGGACCACGTACATGGTCGCCGGGCACACAAAGAACCTCGCAGTCTATCAGTCCGCTCCCGACAGTGTGCAATACGATCCCCCGAACGTCAGTGCCGTGACGCACGCCTCCGGCCAGGCGCCGCGCCTGTTTACCCTCCACCAGAATTATCCGAATCCCTTTAATCCATCGACAACAATCCGCTACGACGTACCGCGCGCGGCATTTGTCAGCCTGTCCGTGTACAGCGTGCTCGGCCAGGAAGTGGCGAGGCTCGTCAACGGGGTCGAGGAGGCGGGCTACCACGAGGCGCGTTTCGACGCGTCGGGGCTTGCCTCGGGAATCTACTTCTACCGCATGAAGGCCGGCGATTTTGTAAAGACGATGAAACTCGTGCTCACACGGTGATCCTGCCGGGTTCCGGGCCAGCTTGTATTGCGCGGGCGTGTTCCTTATATTTCCGCCCACACATTACACGGGCAGGGTGTCGATGGCGGGACCGCGATGCAAAATCTGTGCTGCAGAAACCGTGTTTCACGGTTCGGGCACAGTGATGGGGAAACATGAAGCGCGGTATTTTGCCTGTCCGCGTTGCGGTTTTGTTTCTGTCGAGGATCCTTACTGGCTTGCCGAAGCCTACAGCAGTCCGATCGCGGACGTCGATCTCGGCTCTGTCTGGCGCGCGTACAGATATTCCAGGTCCGTGAAGGCGCTGATCAATCTCTGCGGGTTCGACAGGGGAGGGAAATTTCTCGATTACGGCGGAGGGTTCGGGATTTTCGTCAGGCAGATGCGGGACCTGGGCTACGACTTCCGCTACTACGATTCGTATTGTGAGAATCTCTTCGCACGCGGGTTCGATGCGGATATTGAGGGCACGGAGCGGTTTGAAATGCTCACGACCTTCGAGGTATTCGAACACCTCCAGGACCCCCTTGGGACCCTTGAGCGCCTCGCGTCGCTGACCTCCACCATAGTGTTCTCCACCGCGGTTATTCCGAGCCCCGCTCCGAAGATCGGCGACTGGTGGTACTACCTTCCCGTCACCGGACAACACGTGTCATTTTACTCTCACCGGTCGCTGGAGATCATCGCAGAACGATTCAACATGCGGTCGTATTCTCACGGGAAGGAGATCCACATGCTTTCATCAAAAGCCATCCCGGAGCCGCTGTTTCGTCTCGTGTCCAGCCCCCGGCTCGCCAAGTGGCTTGACCTCTTCATGCCTGGGCAGACGTTGCTCTACAGGGATTTCGATTCGGGCATTGACAGGGCCGGCACCGCCGGATGACCGCCGGACACTGATGCATGCCCGGATGAAGGGCATCCGACCTCTGCAGGGGCCCCTTTGCTATTTCCTGCGGCAATGGGCGAGGACCTCCGTCGACAGGAACGGCAATCGACTCCGGTCTCCCCTGAAGACGACTGTACGGAGGACATTTCTGAGGAGGGGCGATCTGATGACATCCATGGGCGCGGTAATGTACGACGTGGCAAGAACTGCAAATTGGTGTGCCTCAAGCATCCGGACAAAACCAGCCTTCCTGTAAATCCTCGCCCGCGCAAATCGACGGTGCATCGGTCCCGGCAGCCATGAGAAGAACGGGACGCGGTTCCAGGGAAGGAGGGGGAGCCTGGCGCCGTGCGTCTCGAACAACCACCACTTGTTGGGGACAGATATCACGAGGTCCCCGCCGGGCCTGAGCACGCGGTGGATCTCGTTCAACGCCCGTGATTCTTCCTCCACGTGTTCAAGCACAGCGTAGCTCACAACGACGTCAAAGTGACCGTCCGGGAACGGAAGCGTGGTGCCGTCGTAGAGCACCGCTGTGACATCCCCGATGCAGTGCTCCCGGGCATATGATGTTAGTACCGCAAGGTCACGCTCATCGATATCGCACGCGACGATGCTGCAACCGTGTTTGAGCAGCTCAACGGTCTGTGCACCGTTGCCTGATCCGAAGTCCAGCACACGGCAACCCGCGAGTGCCACGCAGGCAGAGGTGACGCGACTCCGGCGCCTGACAATTTCCTGCCCGTAATCGGCCGGTTTGCCGCGAGCGACAAGTTGATGAGCCATACCCCCTGCCGAACCCTTCGTTTGGCCGCCTGGATGAATTCCGCTCTGCAATCAAACTAAGGAACCACACTACAATTCGCAAGGCGATGTGATGCGCACGTTCACATTGTTGACAATGTGCCGGGCCTTGGGTATATTTCCGGGCCCCGATCCGGGGCCCCTCGCCACACAACAAGGAGAAAAACACCTATGGCGGACATCTCGCTCGATGCACTCGGTATGGTGGAAACCAAAGGTCTCGTGGGGTCGATTGAAGCTGCCGATGCGATGGTGAAAGCGGCCCGGG
>DATJPH010000032.1:0-2958 GCA_035506475.1 Bacteroidota bacterium
GGTCCCTCGGCAACCGCGGTGAGCGTTACCTTCTCCCCTTTTCTGAGGACGCCGATCTCCACCTTCTCCCCCCTGGCATGTCCTTCCAGGGCTTCGGCGATATCCTCGGTCGTCTCGACGTCCTCCGATCCCGCCCTGATAATGACGTCGCCGGCCTTGAACCCGGCCTGCTCACCCGGGCTTTCCCGCTCCACCTCCTCGACGAGAACCCCCCGTCCTCCGGGTGCGCCGAAGTACGCGCCGAGCTGCCTGTTCAGGTCGCTCAGCGACAGCCCTTCGATCCCTTCACTCCGGAAGAAACGGAACCTCGTCATCGGGCCGGGATAGCGGAATGCAAACCCGGTATCCCTCTTCGGGGCTTTTCCCAGCGTGGCGTGGACGACTTTCTTCTCTTCCCCGCGGAAGACGGTGATGTCCGCTTTCTCCCCCGGCGCGGCGGCGCGAACGGCCTCGAGGAGGTCGTCGGACTCGTCGATGGTCTTCCCGTTGAACGCGACGATCACGTCGTGTTCCTTGATCCCGGCGTCTTCGGCCGGGCTCTCATCCGTCACGCCGTTGACAAGCGCCCCCGATTTGACGTGAAGGTTCTTTTCACGGGCGACCCGGGGAGTGACGTCCTGTATGGCGACCCCGAGCCACCCGCGTCCGGGCGTCTTCCCCGCGTTGCCGCCCGGTTCCTGTGCACGGGACGTCCCGCCGGCGGCGAGCGCGAGCAGGAGCGCCGCGGCTGTGACCTTGATGTTCATCGGTGTTCTCCTCGTTTGTGATGACCGTTAGTGGCCTTTCAATATTTCATACAGAGCGGACCGCGCGGACTCGCCGCCGATGCTCCCCAGGTAGTACACGGCGTCCCTGCGGAGATCGTAGTCTTCGTCGGCAAGCGCCACGCGCTTCAGGAATTCCACGGCCCTTTCGTTGCCGACGTCCGCGATCGTGAAGAGGATCGTCCGCCGCCCCTCGATGCGCGACTTCGGCAGCGTGCGAAAGAGATCTTCAAGGGCGCTGACACGCTGGTTCTTGTCCGACCCGTGTTCGCCGATGTAGTCGATGGCCGATCCCTGGATTTCGGCGCTTGTGTCGTTCCGGGCGATCTCGACATAGACGGAGAGGGCGTCATGCTTTGTGAATCCCGAAAGCGCGTCCATTGCCGCCTCGCGGAGCGGCAAGACCTGGTGCCGATCGAGCGCAACGTCCCTGAGCGTCGTGAACGACCTGTCGTCTTCCTTCGTCTCGCCCAGCGCGTAGAGTGCGTCCATCTTCAGCTTCGTGGCGTCGTCGAGCTTCCTCTGCTCACGCCAGCCGGGGAACGGCCCCGGCATGGGGGTGATGTTCCCGAATCTCGCCATCTGCCTCATCTCCCTGTTCATCTGTCGGAACATCATTCCCGTATTGGGACCGATGGCGTCGGGAATGGCATGCCGGGGCGGCGCAGGGCTGACGGCGACGGCCACGGGCGCGTCCATCTGGAGTGCGTTCAGGTCAGCGACGGCGTCGTCGTAGTATGAGCTCTTCGGATGTTCCCTGATGAATTTCCTGTACTCCTCGACGGCCTTCTGCCTGTCGGTGTTTCTCATGCTGTAGGCACTCCAGTACCGGGCGTCGTCGGCGTAGGAGCTCCCGGGGTATTTTGAGAGGAGCTCGCCGAATTTCTTTCTCGCCTCCGCGTACTTCTCCTCAAGGACCAGGGCGTATCCCTCCTTGTACAGCGCGTACCCGGCGTCGGATTTGTCGTCGTCGCGCGCCGCGGCCATCGACAAGGCGAACGCGGTCGCCCCGGGGGAGAATGCGCCGCTCCTGAAATGATACTCCGCCCGGGGAGCCTCGCTCTGGCCCCGGCTCCCGGCGAGCGGAATCATCAGGGCGAGCGCAGTTGCGAGAATGCGTGCGGGCGTGTTCATCGTGCGGTCCTTTCGTAGCCTGCTGTGGCAAGGGCGGATTCGGTCATCCGGATCTTGAAGAGGAGGTTGTTGTGCCGTATACCGGAGCGTATGATCTCCACGTCCGGGCCGTCATGTTTTTCGTCGCTGTTGGCCAGGGCGATCAATATCTTCTCCAGGTCGCCGACGAGCCTTGCTGACCTCGGGTCCAGCCTCTGCTTTTTGAGTCCCCGTGCTTCATGGACAAGTACGCGCGACTGCCGCCGTTCGAAGCTCAGGTCGATCGGTCTGTCGCCGTCCGTCCGGAGGTTGGCGACCCCGACAAGAAGGACGCGGGACTTCTTCAGGTAGTCATCCAGCGCCGCCCCGGCGGGTTGGAGTTGCACCGGGAGGGCTTCCGCCGCCGTCTGCACGGGGCCGGCCGGTCCGGGCCCGGAGCCGGGGCGGAGCAGGAGCACGCACGCCAGCGCGATCGCGGCCAGCGCCCCGCTCCCCGCAAGAAGGGGGGCCCCGTTGAAGTGCATGAAGGAGACCACCCGGTCTGCGGCGTCGCGGAGGAAGGGGACACCGGGCCTTCGCTCCTGCCGGATCCGCTCTTCGACGCGTGCCGGGAACGACGCCCAGAATTGCCCGTCGCGCTCCTCGCTCGGAGCGTTCCCCCGTTGCGGGAGAATCTCGAGGGCTTCCCGGAGTATCCTGAGGTCTTCCCTGCATGATGCGCAGCGCGCAAGGTGCTCGTCGATCTTTGCTGCCTCGGCGCCTGCGACTTCGCCGGACAGGTACTCAAACATCATTTCACGAACGTGCCTGTTCACGCCAGATCCTCTTGTAGGAATTCGAGTTTCTCTCTCAGCTTTTTCAGCCCCCTGAACAGATGGGTCTTGACCGTCCCTTCCGAGCACCGGAGTATCCTGCTCACCTGTTTGGTGGAGAGCCCGTCCATATGACGGAGTATCACCACCGCTCTCTGCAGCGTCGGGAGCTCATGGAGCGCCCGTTCAATATGGGCGCGGACATCGTCCGTTTTCCGCGACGGATCCTCCCCTCCGGCGGCTCCCCGGGCCGCAGGGTGCTCCGGGTG
>DATJPH010000033.1:0-11587 GCA_035506475.1 Bacteroidota bacterium
ACCGGTTCACGATCGACCAGCGGCTCTACGGGCGGGAGGATGAAACCCGGATACTGCTTGAGGCATTCGACCGGGTCTGCGAGGGTGTTCCCGAAAGCCTCTTCGTCAGCGGGACACCGGGGATCGGTAAATCGGCGCTGCTGCACGAGGTGTACAAGCCGCTCACGAAACGGCGCGGGTTCTTCATCCCGGGGAAGTTCGACGAATTCCAGCGCAACGTCCCCTACTCCGCATTCCTGGCGGCATTCAGGGACCTCGTGCGCCAGATCCTCGCAGGGACGGACGAAGAGCTCGGAGAGTGGAAGCGGAAGCTCATGGAGGCGCTCGGTATCAACGGGCGGGTGATCGTGGACCTCCTCCCCGAACTCGAGATCCTTATCGGTCCGCAGGGCCCGGTCCAGGAGCTCCCCTCCACGGAAGCACAGAACCGGATCCACACGACGCTCTGCACGTTCGTCCGCACGGCGGCCACGAAGGAGCATCCCCTCGTCCTCTTCCTGGACGACCTCCACTGGGCGGACCCGGCGTCGCTTGACCTGATGCGGGTGCTGATGGCGGAGTCGCGGGAGATGCACATACTCCTGCTTGGCGCATTCAGGGAGCTGGAGGCGGGCGAGGGACTCGACAGGGCCATCGTTGAGCTGGAACAGGCGGGATGCGCCGTACGCCGGATCGTTCTCCTCCCCCTTGACGCGGAGACCACGAACCGGCTTGTCGCCGATTCGCTCCGTTCCCTTGCCGCCGAGTCCGCACCCCTCTCGGCGCTCGTGCACGGGAAGACGGACGGGAACCCGTTTTTCGTGAACGAATTCCTCAAGTCGCTCCACAGGGGGAAGCTCCTCTGGTACGAACCCGCCGGCCACGCCTGGAAGTGGGACACGGAGAGGATACGACAGAGAGAGATCACGGCCAACGTCGTCACGATACTGACGGCGAAGATCCGGAACCTCTCCGGGGAGGAACAGCTCGCGCTGACGACCGCGTCGTGCATCGGGAACACGTTCGAGCTCGCCCCGCTGGCCGGGGCACTCGGGGTGACGGCGGCCCGCACGGCCGTCCTTCTCCGCGCGGCGATGACCGAGGGGCTCATACTCCCCGTGGGGGACGCGTACAGGTTCGTCGGGGGATCGCCCTCCGGGGAGCCGGCTCCGGAGGCGGATTTCGGCGGCGTCGCGTACAGGTTTGCCCACGACAGGGTGCAGCAGGCGGCATATTCACTCGTCCCCGATGAGCGGAAAGCGGCGCTCCATTATGCGATCGGATCGAACATCCTGAGGACCGTCGCCGAGCCGGAAACCGACAGGCGGATACTGGACGTCGTCAACCAGATGAACCTGGGCGCCTCCTCCATCGGGAACAAAGAGGAGAGACTGGCCCTCGCCCGGCTCAATCTCATTGCAGGGAGGCGCGCCAAGTCCTCCGGTGGGTTCGAAGCCGCACTCAGAATGTTCATGTCCGGGAAAGCCCTCCTTGACGCCGCGGACTGGGAGAGCGATTACGGCCTCGCACTCGATCTGACGACGGAGCTCGGGGAATGCGAGTATCTCACAGGACGATTTGCGGACTCCGAAGGGAGGTTTTCGGAGTGCCACGCCCATGTCCGGACGCCGCTCGACAGGAGCCGGATCTGCTATCACGAGGTGGCGCTCCACGTGTACGCGGGGAACCCCGAGCGCGGGATCACCGCGGGGATCAGCGGGCTGGGGCATCTCGGCATCCGGATTTCGCGGGCGCCCGGGAAAGCGGCGGTCCTCGCATCGTTCCTCCGGGTCCTCCGTCTGCTCCGGGGGAGAAAGATCCCGGGCCTCGCCCACCTGCGCCCCATGACCGATGAACGGCAGAGGCTCGCCATCAGGATACTGATGGCGATGGTCCACTTCGCATACAGGTCCAGCGAGAACCTGAGCGCGATCGTCATACTGAAGATGGTGGATGCGACGCTCACGCACGGGACGGCGGAAGAATCGGCGTACGGGTTCGCCACGTACGGGCTCGTCCTGAGCACGGGGTTCGGAAGAATCGACGCCGGATGCGCGTTCGGCGATCTCGCCGTCAGGGTGGCCGACCGGGCCGGCAACCCGTACATGCTCGGGCGGTGCATGTTCGTCCTGGGGAGCGTCCTCCACGGCTGGCGGCACGGGATCGCGGAGGGGATGAAGATCCTCGCCGACGCCCACAGGCAGAGCCTGAGCGCCGGCGATCTCGAATACGCGTCGTATGCGCTGATCCACCTGACGCTCGACGGGATCATCGCCGGGACGCCGCTGGACGACGTCTACCGCGAGGCGCTGGAGCATCTCGCGTTCGTCAAGCGGTTCAAATTCGGGAATCCCGAGCTGACGTTCGTGCTTGCCCGGCAGATGGTCCTCTCCCTCAAGGGATCCACGTCGGCAGAAGGGAGCCTCGACGACGCCGAGTGGAAAGAGACGGAGTACGCCGCCCGGCTCCAGCGTTCGAACGAGAACGTCGCGCAGATGTATTACGCGACGCTCCGGATGCAGGTCTATTATCTCTTCGGCCGTACCGAAGAGGCGCTGCGCACGGCGCGCGAGGCAAAGCCGCACCTGGCGGCGCTCCGGGGGCAGCTCCTCCATGCCGAGTTCTGTTTCTATGAATCGCTGACACTTTGCGCCCTCATGGCGGGACTCCCGACCGGCGAGCAGCGGGGAGCGCGGCGGGCGCTCCGGAACAATCTTGCCCGACTGAAGCGCTGGTCGGGGGGAGCACCGGAGAATTTCCTTCACAGGTATCTCCTTGTTCAAGCGGAGACCGCGCGCACACTCGGCCGGATGGAGGAGGCGATGGACCTGTACGACAGGGCCATTGCATCGGCGGCGGAGCACCGGTACAACCAGAACGCCGCGCTCGGCGCCGAGCTGGCGGCCCGGTTTCATCAGGAGGCGGGCCGGATATCGGTGGCGCGCGCGTACATGCTCGAGGCCCGGCAGGGATACACCGAGTGGGGAGCGACCGGGAAGGTCGCCGCGCTGGACAAGGCCTACCCGGCGCTCATATCGGGAGGGGTTCGCAAGCCGAGGACGCAGACCGGGAGAAAGGGGACGCCGGCCGGAGAGACGTTCTCCGGCTCGCTCGATCTCACGTCAGTTCTCAAGGCTTCACAGGCGCTCTCGAGCGAGATCAACCTGGAGAAGCTCCTCGGGAAGATGATGCTTATCGTCCTGGAGAACGCCGGCGCAGAGCGGGGAGTGCTGATCATGGAGGAGAAGAACCAGCTCCTTGTACGCGCGGAAGGGGAGGCGGACGGCGCCGTCACCGTGCAATCGGCGCCCCTGGGGACCTACGGCCGCCTCCCGGTCGCGGCAGTCCACTACGTCGCCCGCACCGACGAGATCGTCCTTCTCAATGACGCGACGCGGGAGAGCATACTCAAGAACGACCCCTACGTCGCGGGAGGGCGGCCGAAGTCGCTCCTCTGCCTTCCGATCACAAACCAGGGGAAGAGGAGCGGGATACTCTACCTCGAGAACAACCTGACGACGGACGCGTTCACGCCGCAGCGCCTGGAGGTCCTGAGGCTCCTCTCCTCACAGATCGCCATCTCGCTTGAAAATGCGCGCCTCCACGGCGAGGAGAAAGCATATGCCCGCGTGCAGGAGGAGATCCGGCTCGCGGCGAAGATCCAGATCGATCTCCTCCCCCGGTCCGTCCCGCCCGTCCCCGGCTACGAGGTTGCCGGCGTGAATCTCCCGGCACAGGCCGTGGGGGGAGACTACTACGATTTCATCCCCCTGGGGGAAGACCGGGTCGCGGTGTGCCTCGGGGATGTCTCCGGGAAGGGACTCCCGGCGTCGCTCCTGATGGCGAACCTGCAGGCGACGCTCCGGGGGCAGTCGCTCTTCGATCCCTCACCCGCCGCCATCATCCGGCGGTCCAACAAGCTCCTCTGGGAGAGCACCGACCCCGAGAAATTCGCCACTGTCTTTTTCGGGATACTGGACCCGAAGGAAGACCGGTTCAGCTACGTCAACGCAGGGCAGGAGATCCCGTTCATCATCACGGGCGGCGCCGAGCCCCTGAGGCTTGATAGGGGCGGTGTCGCACTCGGCGTTGTGGAGGAATTCGATTTCGAGGAGGGGTCGGTGACGCTGAAAGCCGGGGACACGATGGTGATCGTCTCAGACGGGATCACCGAATCGATGAACTCCTCCCAGGAACTCTTCGGCGAAGAGAGGATGCGGCGCGTTCTCGTCGGGCTCCGGGGGCTCGACGCTCAGACGGTCGTCGAGCGGCTTATCGGGGCTGTGCGCGCGTTTGTCGGAGAGGCGCCGCAGTGGGACGATATGACGATTGTCGCCGTCCGGAGGGTTCCGGGATAAAAAAATCCGGGCTTCAGGAGGAAAACCAGGAGTGCCCGGTCTGATAACGAGGTGGTTTCCAGATTTATCAGTGACGAATATACTCTACTTCCCGACCTGATGTCAAGACAATTGTCTCCAGGCCCCCCGATTGTGACACAGGTCACGAAGGAACAGAGGGAGAATTCTCCTCAGAATTCGAGGCCGTCCGGGGAACCCCCGAATCGTCCATTTCGAGGATCGCGGCGGCGACGATCATCAACGTGTAAATCTAACTCAACTTCAGTTGGTTCGACAAAGTCGGATTCAACCCAGAAAAAAGAAAGGACACAGGGAAATGAAGTTAGTGGCTGCATGGTTCGCCGGATTTCTCCTGCTCATCACAACCGGTACCCGGGGCTCTGCCATCGCCCAGGAGGCCGGAACCTCCCCCCATCTCAACGCGCATCAGAGGCTCGCGCGGGATATTTTCAAGGAGTTGATCGAAATCAACACGACGCTGACGCAGGGCTCCACCCCCGCCGCGGAGGCGATGGCGTCAAGGCTCCGGAAAGCGGGATTCCCCGAAGGGGACGTCCAGATTGTCGGGCCGGGACCGAAGCATATGAATCTCGTCGTCCGGTTACGCGGAAAGGGGAGACTCCGCCCGATACTCTTCATCTCTCACCTTGACGTCGTCGAAGCCCTCAGGAAAGACTGGTCGATGGATCCGTTCACGTTTGTGGAAAAAGACGGGTGGTTTTACGGCCGCGGGACTGCGGACATCAAGTGCGAGGATGCGGACCTTGTCGCCAACCTGATCCGGCTGAAAGAGGAAGGGTACGTCCCGGACCGGGACGTGATCGTTGCACTCACGGAAGACGAAGAGAACGGAGACGCCAACGGGGTCCAGTGGCTCATCGCAAGGCGGAAGGACCTCATCGACGCGGAGTACTGCATCAACCCGGACGGGGGGAACGGCGAGCTCAGGAACGGGAAGCCGATCGTGATGGAGGTCCAGACAAGCGAAAAAATCTACGTCGACTACCGGCTCGAATCGACGAACAAAGGGGGGCACAGCTCGCTCCCCGTGAAGGACAACGCCATCACTCACATTGCGGGGGCCCTCGCGCGGATCGGCGCGTACGACTTCCCGTTCAGGCTGAATGAAACCACCCGGCTCTTCTTCGAGCGGAGCGCGTCACAGGAGAGCGGCCAGACCAGGGCAGATATGCTCGCAGTGTCGAGGACGCCTCTCGACACGGCGGCCGCACGCCGGCTCGCCGCGTCAAGTCCCTACTACAATTCACTCATGCGAACGACGGTGGTTGCGACGATGATCAGCGGCGGGCACGCGGAGAACGCGCTCCCGCAGTCAGCCCGGGCAAACGTCAACTGCCGGATGCTCCCGGACGACACGCCGGAGAACGTCCTGGCGACGCTCCGCGCACTCGTCGCGGACACCGCGGTCTCGGTCACGCCCGTTACGGCGGCGAGCAAGGGGCCGCTCTCGCCCCTCCGGAAGGACCTTATGGAGCCGCTGGAGAAGATCACAGCGGCAATGTGGCCCGGCGCGGTCGTCACGCCGACCATGTCCACCGGTGCATCGGACGGCAAATACCTGAGGATGGCGGGGATCCCGGTGTACGGAATCTCCGGGATCTACACGGATATCGACGACGTCCGCGCGCACGGCAGAGACGAGCGCGTCGGCGTTGCCGACTACTACAAGGGGGTCGAGTTCACGTACAGGTTCATCAAGGCCCTGACCTCCGGCTCGTAGATCACTGCTTGACGATCTCCTGGACCATGCCGGGCTTCTCAATGACCGTGACCCCGTACTTTCCTTCGACATCGACCTTCTTCCCCCGCAGCGATGTTGATTCTGGCGGCCTGATTGCATAGTTTTTCAGATCATATTCAGCAGAGAGGGTGACATTTATGCGCAGAATTCCAAGACAGGCGGCGGGGATGTTCGCGCTGGCGTTCGTCGCACTGGCGGCACAACCGCAACGCGCGCAATGCACGGGGAGCGACACACTACTTGTCGAGGAGGGGGAGTACATACTGCACAAATTTGAACAGCCCATAGGCGAAGAGACGTTCCGGACAGTACGCCTGTCGGACACGCTCACGACCGGCATCAGATTCAAATTCACCGACCGCGGCGGCCAGGTACCGCTTCAGGCCACATTCCGATCAGCCCCCGATCTTACACCCCTCGCATTCGCGATCAAGGGGAGAACGTCGCGCTCCTCGAAAATCGACGACTCCGTGGGGATCGAGGGAGGGCGATCGCGGATCCGGGAGTGGAGCCGCTGGTCGGAGGCCGCCACTCCGGATAAGTTCTTCACGATCGCGGGGTACGCGCCCGTCACGATGCAGATGCTGATGGTTCGTTACTGGTCCACGCACGGGATGCCGCCGGACCTGCATACGTTCCCCGAGGCCCGCGTGAAGATCGAGCCCCGTGGCTATGACACGATCTCCGCGGGGGGGAAGGAGGTCCCGCTCCACCGATTCACTGTCGAGGGGCTTATCTGGGGGCGGGAGACGCTCTGGTTCGATCCCGATCTCAACCTGATCGCCGCGGTCTCCACGGACGCGGAGTTTGACCACTTCGAAGCGGTCCAGAAGGGCTACGAGGGATCGCTCGGGACATTTGTGGGGCGCGCAGGGACCGACGGCATGGCGGCGCTGGCGGAACTCTCCCGCGGAATTTCCGGGAGCCGCGCCCCGACGATCGCACTTGTGGGCGGAACGATGATAGACATGACCGGTCGCCCGCCTGTGCCTGATGCCGCGATCCTCATTGAGAACGGACGGATAGCCGCCGCGGGCCCCCGCTCGACTCTGAAGATACCCCCTTCAGCGACGATCGTCGACACGAAGGGGAAGACCGTGCTCCCCGGACTCTGGGACATGCACGCGCACGTCGAGCAGGTCGAGTGGGGTCCGATCTACCTTGCCGCCGGCGTCACGACGGTGCGCGACTGCGGCAACGAGTTCGAGTTCATCACCTCTGTGCGGGACGCGATCGCACGGGGACGGGGGCTCGGCCCCCGGATACTCGCCGCCGGCATCGTGGATGGTTCGGGCCCCTATGCGCTCGGCGTGCAGCGCGTGGACTCGCTGGAGGAGGCGCGCATGTGGGTGCAGCGATACCACAGGGCGGGCTTCCAGCAGATGAAGATCTACAGCTCGGTGAAGCTCCCGAACCTGAAGGCTGTCACCGAGGAAGCGCACAGGCTCGGGATGACCGTGACGGGCCACGTACCGATCGGGCTGAGCGCCTACCAGGCGGTCGAGGCGGGGCAGGACCAGATCAACCACATGTCGAACGTGATGGAGATTCTCATCCCCCCGCTTCCTCCCGGCTCAACGGGGTATGACCGGTTCGTCGCCATGGCGAACGTCGACACAAACTCGCCGTATGTCCTCAAGGCGATCGTGTTTTTCAAGAGCCACCACACCGTGATCGATCCGACGCTCGCTCTCGCGGAGTTCAGCACGGCCACCACGGCCAAACCGCTCCAGAGTTTTGAGCCGGGCGTCACAAGGGTCGCCCCGGAGCTTGCCGCGCAGCTCGTCGAGGCCGATTCCCCCTCGCAGAAGTCCGTGTTGCTCGAGAAGATGTTCAGGAAGGAGCTGGTGATCCTGGGCGCCATGCATCGTGCGGGGATACCGATCGTGGCGGGGACCGATCAGACAGTCCCCGGGCACAGCCTGCACCGCGAGATCGAAATCTACGTGATGGCGGGTTTCACCCCCTTCGAGGCGCTGGAGGCCGCCACGGTCATCCCGGCGCGCGTGATGGGAGTGGAGAAGGAACTCGGGACGATCGAACCGGGGAAGCGCGCGGACCTGATCATCGTGAACGGCAATCCGCTCGAGGATATCCATAATTCGAGGAACGTGGAGTACGTGATCACCAACGGCACGATGTACAGTACTCCGGAGCTCTGGAAGAGCGCCGGGTTCAAGCCCTGGCCGTAGCTCAAGGGGGGGGACATGAGCGGAGTGCTCTTCCCCGAAATCACAGAATATTCTTGAGAAGTAATCACAGGATCGTATGGCGCTCTCATTTCCCCGAGGAGATGAGAGCGCTTGTTGCTTTATTTGCTATCTTGGAAAAACATACCTCCAGGAGAGAGCTTGCCATGCGTGTTTTTCTATTCGCGGCAATCGGATTTTGCATTCTCGGCGGCAGAGCCGCCGCGGGGACACTCCCCGACACCATCACGGTCACGGTGAAGCCATTCTACAGATTCCGTCCGGACGGTAAACCGGGGAGAGAGATTCTCCTGAGATTCAAAGGGAAGGCGCTCCGGGGGGAGACGAGCATTGAAATCGCATGCGGTACGAAAACCGAGACGTCAATCCTCAGACCCCCCGCAGCAGGGCTCGATTCTACAACGATCCTCCTCCCGCCGGAGACCGGCGTGCGCGATTCAGCGAGCGTCAGATTGATACTGCGCCAGGGAGAACATGCGATCGAGGAGATGGTCCACGTTCCCCCCATGAGGCACTGGACAGTCTACGTTTACCCCCATTCGCACGTCGATATCGGCTACTCCAACACACAGGCCAACGTCGAGTTCATACACAAACGGAATATCGACGAGGGGATGAAGCTCGCAGAGGCCACGCGCAACTATCCTGAGGGGTCACGGTACCTCTGGAACACGGAGGTGATGTGGCCGTTCGAACGCTACTATGCAACGGCGTCGGCAGACCGGAAGAAACGGCTCATCAGGGCTGTGCAGAAGGGTGAAATTTGCCTGGACGCCGCGTACGTGAACGAGCTCACGACGGCAATGAGCGACGAGGAGATGATCCAGAGCCTGAGACCGGCACGGGAGGCCGCCCGGCTCACAGGGAAACCGGTCGACACGTACGTGCAGGTGGATGTCCCGGGGATGGCCTGGGGTATGGTGCAGGTGATGGCGCATGAGGGTGTCCGGTACGTCATGATGATGCCGAACGCCGGGCGCGGCAACGACAGCATGGTGTCTCAATTTCGCTACAGGCCCTTCTGGTGGGTGGGACAGGACGGCAAATCCAGGGTGCTCTTTCTGAATGCCGGCTCGTACGGCGCGGGGATGGAAAAAGGGGGGAAGACCGGCCGGCCCTGGTTCGGCCAGAGAGACCGCTCGAAGATACCCGATGAGATCAAGACCGATAACCCGCGGGCCGACTTCCTGGATCACCATCTCTCCCGGGAGCTGCCCGATCTGGAGAAAGCGGAATATCCCTACGACATGTTCGTGGTCACGTGGGCGATGTGGGATAACGCGCTGATTGATGCCGATCTCCCGGAGGCGGTGAGGTCATGGAACAGGGAATATGCCTACCCGCATCTGGTTATCTCCAGCGCGCACTCGATCATGGAGACATTCGAGAAGCGGTACGGCGACAGGCTCCCGGTCATGAGAGGGGATTTCAGCGACTACTGGACGGACAGTTTCGGGACTTTTGCGAGAGAGACCCGCCTGTATATGAACGCCAGGGAGCGGCTTGTGCAGGCAGAAACTCTCTGGCCGATGCTCCACGCGGCTGGGGACGCCTCCCGGGGAGAGTTTGACGAGGCGTGGCGGAATGTCGTCATGTGCACCGAGCACACGTTCGCTGCGGAAAACCCCGCGGAGCCCTTCTTCCAGGATGCAATATGGGAGGGGAAACAACGATACTTCATGGAGGCGGACTACAGGAGCCGGGTGTTGATTGCGGACGCGCTGGCCCCCGCGACGGACAAGTCGAACGGGGCGCTTGGACCCGCAGAGGGCCCCTCGCTCGGCGGGGTGGCGGTCCTGAACACCAACTCATGGGCGCACGGCGGGCTTGTGACACTACAGCCCGCGGAAAGCCAGAAAGGGGACCGGGTCGTTGACGACAGGGGTCGCGTGTTGATCTCACAGAGGCTCTCAACCGGTGAGCTTCTTTTTCTTGCTCCGGATATCCCAGCATTCGGCTCGGGGCACTTCCGCGTCGTTGCAGGGTCAGGTGGCGCCGGCGGGAACTGCAGGTTTGCCGATACGGTCCTGGATAACGGGAAGCTGCTTGTGCAGCTGAACCGGAAGACCGGGACTATCGTGCGCCTGATAGACAGAACCTCCGGACGGAACTTCGCAGACTCAGACGTCAACGGCGGCCTGAATGCATTCCGCTGGCAGCCCGCACGGGGTGCGGGCGAGGCCAGATCGGACACGGTCACGGGGATCTATCTCAAGGAATCGGGCCCACTTGCCGGAGAGGTGGTGGTCACTTCAAGGGCCCCCGGATGTCGGTCGGTGACCCGCTCCGTGCGGCTCATCTCGGGAGAGCCGTGGGTGGAGATTACCGATGTTGTGGACAAGCTGCCACTTATTCCGAAGGACGGCATCCACATCGGGTTCGGGTTCGCCCTTCCGGGCGCAAAGACGAGCGTCGACATACCCTGGGGGGTGATGCGGATGGAAGATGATCAATGGCCTGCGGCAAATCGTGCATGGATGACCGCCGGACATTTTGTCGACATCTCAAACGATACGGCGGGCGTCACATGGTGCTCGCTTGACGCCCCCCTTTTTGAGAGCGGGTCTATCACGGGAAACAACACCGCCGGCTGGGACGGGAAAGGGGACGTGTGGCCCGGGCACACACCCCCCAGCCCGACGATCTACTCCTGGGTGATGAACAATCACTGGTTCACCAATACGCCGCTCACGCAGGAGGGCCCCGTCCTGTTCCGGTACAGGATACTCCCGCACGGGAGGTTCGATGCGGCAGAGGCAAACCGGTTCGGCGTTGAACAATGTCAGCCGCTTGTCCCGGTCGCGGCGGATAAGGATCCGATCGCGAAGCCGCTACTTGCCGTGGCCAACGGCCGCGTCGCGGTGACGATGCTCAAATCCGCGGCCGACGGGAAAGGGATGCTCCTCCGACTCCGGTCATTGTCGGAGAAAGACAAAGCAGCGGGACTCTCGTGGCCCGCGGGCCAACCCCGGTCGGTCGCACTTGCCGATCCGGAAGGCGATGCTGTAAAAGAGGTTGTCAAAAGCGATGTGGTTGTCCCCGCAATGGGATTTGTCACGCTCATTGTCATGTGGGGATCAAGCCGATGAACAAGCCGGCCGACAGAACGATTTCTTGGCTCCTCCGGGGGGATCCTTCGGTGCGGTGGCAGGCAATGAGGGATCTCGCCGGCGCCTCCGGGAGGGCCGTAGAGCGCGAGCGGGAGAGAATTGCCCGCGAGGGGTGGGGAGCACGGCTCCTTGCACGGCAGGATCCGATCGGAACCTGGGCCGGGGGAC
>DATJPH010000034.1:0-3673 GCA_035506475.1 Bacteroidota bacterium
GATCAGCGGGTAGGGGTGCGGCCCGACGACGGAGCCGATGATGTAGAACGTGTTTTCGACGTTCGCAACCCAGTCGCGTATCGCCTCGCTGGTGGCGTCCTTGAGCGTCCTGCTCCCCGAGCTGACGGTGATGACGCGGGCGCCGAGCATCTCCATCCGCCGGACGTTCAGATGCTGCCGCGCGACGTCTTCAGACCCCATGTAGACGCAGCATTCCAGCCCCATCTTCGCCGCGACGGTCGCTGTGGCCACGCCGTGCTGCCCCGCGCCTGTTTCCGCGATGATTCTCCGTTTCCCGGATCTTGCGGCAAGGAGTATCTGTCCGATGGTGTTGTTGATTTTGTGCGCCCCGGTGTGGCAGAGGTCTTCCCGCTTCAGGTAGATCCTCCCTCCCCCGTAATGCGATGTCAACCGGCGTGCGAACGTCAGGGGCGTGGGGCGCCCGGCGAATTCCCGGAGCAGGAGGAGAAACTCGCCCTTGAATGCCGCGTCGTTCCTTGCCGAAGCGTAGAGCGATTCGAGCTCCCTGAGCGCCGGGACGAGCGTCTCGGGGACGAACTGCCCGCCGTAGGAACCGTAGTACCCCCGCCGATCGGGCCACACGGGGAGCGTCCCCGGTGTTTCTCCTGTCATGCGCGCACCCCCTCCGCGAGCGTCCTGTCGAGGACGCCGGCCATGCGGCGGACTTTTCCCATCAGGTCGGCAAACCGTTCCGGTTTCAGCGACTGGTACCCGTCGGAGAGCGCTTCGGAGGGGCGGGGGTGGATCTCGATCATCAGCCCGTCCGCGCCGGCCGCGACCGCCGCCAGGGCCATCGATGTCACCCCCTCCCACATGCCGATGCCGTGGCTCGGGTCGACGATGATCGGGAGGTGAGAGAGTTTCTTGATGACGGGGACGGCGTTCAGGTCGAGCGTGTAGCGCGTCGACGGTTCAAACGTCCTGATACCACGCTCGCAGAGTATCACGTCGAGGTTTCCCCGTGCGAGTATATACTCGGCCGCCATGAGGAGCTCTTCAATCGTCGAAGAGATGCCGCGCTTCAGGAGGATCGGTTTCCGGAGGTCTCCGGCGGCCTCCAGAAGGCTGAAGTTGCTCATGTTGCGCGCTCCGATCTGTATCACGTCGGCGACCTCCGCCACGGCGGGGAGCGTGAAGACGTCTTTCGCCTCGGTGACGATCTTCAGGCCGGTCTCTGCCTTCGCCTCCCTCAGCAGGACGAGCCCCTCCTCTTTCATCCCCTGGAATGAGTACGGGGAGGTCCTGGGCTTGAACGCCCCTCCGCGGAGAAACCCGGCCCCCGCCTCTTTGACTGCCCTGGCGCTTGTAATAAGTTGTTCCCAGCTCTCCACCGAGCATGGTCCGGCAATCACGGCAAGCTCCCTCCCCCCGATCACCTGGCCCCCGACGCGTATTTCGGAATTCTCCTTCCGGGCGTCCCGCCCGGCCAGCTTGTACGGCCTGGAGACGGGGATCGCCTGCTCCACGCCGCTCATCGTGGCGAAGAGCTCGGGGCTGATCTTCTCCTTGTTCCCCGTGATGCCGATGGCGGTGCGCTGGGCGCCGGGAATCTCGTGCGCGCGGAAACCCATCGACTGGATCTTTTCGCGCACCCGGATCAGATCCTCCTTCGTTGCATCCTGTTTCATCAGTATAAGCATGAACACTCCGGTTGAGTAACGGTTCTCGTTCGCTTTATCATACTGGACGGAGACTCTCGAAGAGGGCTCGCATCCGGCGGCTGTCCTTGATGCCGGGAGAGGCCTCAACGCCGCTGCTCACGTCGATAGCGTACGGGTGGACGGCCCGGACGGCTTCCGCCGCATTTTCCGGCGTGATGCCTCCGCCGAGTATGATCCTCCCGAACCGCGATGCCTCGACGGCCTTGCGCCAGTCAAACGTTCTCCCCGTCCCACCGTACATCCCCCTGACGGACGCATCGAGAAGGTACGCCGGGAGCGCGTAACGTGCGATCGCCGCGGGGTCGAAATCGTCCCCCACCCGGAATGACTTCACGACGGGGAGCGGGTATCCGGTCGTCTCCTCCGGTGATTCCTCGCCGTGGAATTGCAGTGAGCGTACTCCCGAGCGCTCGATCGCCCTGGACACGGCGTCGCGCGTTTCGTTGACGAAGACTCCCACGGGGGTGACGAACGGGGGGAGGTTCCTGATGATACGGGCGGCGTCTTCCGGCGCGATGTACCGGGGACTCTCCCGGAAAAAAATGAACCCGACGGCGGCCGCACCGAGATCGGCGGCCTCAAGGGCGTCCTCCATGCGCGTGATCCCGCAGATCTTGACCCTCATCGTGCCTCTCCCGCGTTGCGGAGAAGGTTTTCCAGGGCTTCCCCCGGGTCACGGGCACTCATGAGATGTTCACCCACGAGGAATGAACGGATCCCGGCCTTCCCCAGGAGCCGGATCTCCCCGCCGGTCCGTATCCCGCTTTCACTGACGGCGTGCGATCGGGCGGGGATCAGAGGTCCCAGCGCCGCGGAAAGCGCGATGTCCGTTTCAAACGTGACCAGGTTCCGGTTGTTGATCCCGATAAGGGGGAGATGGAGCGTGCCGAGAGATTCGAGCTCGGCGCCCGAATGAATCTCCACGAGCGTCTCCAGCCCGAGCGCGGCGGCTTCGCCGCTGAGTGCGCCGATCTCCTCCACGGTGAGCGCGGCGGCGATCAGGAGCAGTGCGTCGGCGCCGGAGGCCTTCGCTTCGTGGACCTGGTAGGCGTCGACGATGAAATCTTTCCTGAGAAGGGGAAGCTCTGTCGATCGCCGCACGGCCTCCATGTGGGCGAGCGACCCGAGGAAATATTTCTCCTCGGTCAGCACCGAGATCGCCGCGGCCCCGCCGGCTTCATACTGATGCGCCGTGCGCACCGGGTCGAATTCAGTGGAGATCACGCCCCTGGAGGGGGATGCCTTCTTGATCTCGGCGATCACCGAAGGGGTTCTCCCGCGAAGGGCCGCCGAGAGGGACCGGGGGGCCCTGCCGTACAGGGGGAGGCGTCTTAAGCGGTCAAGCGGGACGGCCTTCTTCCGCCGCTCGACCTCTCCCCGCGTATGATCGAGTATTTCGGCGAGGAAGTTCACGGCCTGTTCGAGAACTCCACGAGGTGCCTGAGCCTCTCCATCGCGCGCCCCGAGTCGATCGACTCCGCGGCCCGCGCGCTCCCCTCGGCCAGGTCCCTGGCCCTGCCGGCGACGTATATGCCGACGGCTGCGTTGGCAAGGACGACGTCCCGGTGGGGCCCCGGCTGCTTGCCGAGGACACGCAGGGCTATCTGCGCGTTCTCCTCCGGGGTTCCCCCGAGAACCGAGTCCCCGGGATGGTCCGAAAGCCCGAACGTCCCGGCAGAGATCGTGTAGGCCCTCGTCGGGTGTTCGCCGCTTACTTCGAACACGGCCGTCTCCCCCGAGACGGCAACCTCGTCCATCCCGCTGTCGCTGTGGACGACGCACGCGAGCTCGGTGGAGAGCTTCCCGAGGGCGTCGGCCATCTTCGTCGCGGCCTCCTTCCTGTACGTGCCGACAAGCTGTTTCGTCACGCCCGCCGGGTTCGTGATCGGCCCGAGAAGATTGAAAATCGTCCTGACCCCCAGCTCCCCCCTCGTCTTTGCGACGTATTTCATTGCAGGATGGAAGAGCGGCGCGAACAGGAACGCCACGCC
>DATJPH010000035.1:0-2628 GCA_035506475.1 Bacteroidota bacterium
CTTCGTGATCGCCGGACCCTCCCCGGCCGACGTCATCGACCGCTATACACAGCTCACCGGCCGGCCCCGGTTCCCCCCGCTCGCGGCGTTCGGCCTCGGTCTCTCCGACAAGGCGAACGACGAGAATTCTCCGGATCCCTCGGACGAACGCTGGTGGAAGAGGGAGGTGGCGGCGCACCGCGCGGCCGGATTCCCGCTCGACCACCTGATCAACGATAACAGGTGGAGGGCGGGGGGCGGGAAGCGGTGCGAGTCCTTTTTCGCATGGGACACGACGCGGTTCCCCGACCCCGCGGAATACGAACGGTGGGTGAGGGAGCAGGGCCTCTTTGTCACGATCGACTTCAACCGCTGCATCGCGTCAAAGAGCGACGGTTGGCGGCGGTCGTTCAACATCCCGGTCACCGCAGGGATCGACTACGGGGAGAGCGCGCCGGATTTCACGCGGGAAGAGGTGCGGGGGTGGTTCTGGAAACTCCACTGGCATCAGTCGCTCGACCCGGCGCTCGCCTACCCCGGGGACGCGCTCTGGATCGACGAATTCGACGAGCTGGGTCCCGCCCCCGATACGATGGTCCTCGGTAACGGCCGGACGTGGCGGGAGATGAAGAACTACTGGTTCTTCCTGATCGCCCAGGCGCTCGTCGCTGAAGGGTGGGACAGGACGCTCGCCCCCGCGAAGCGACCGTTCGTCTGGGTCAGGGGGATGACCGCGGGGGCGCAGCGCTACGCAACGCTCTGGAGCGGCGACATCCGGCCGACGTGGGATGAGATGCGGGAAGCCGTCCGGGGGATGCAGCTCGCAGGCCTCTCGGGCTTCCCCTTCTGGGGACACGACGCGGGAGGATTTTACGACTGGCAGGAGAAGAGGGGCCCCACGGAACCGATGTACCAGCGGTGGTCGATGGCCATGGGGAGCTTCAGCCCGTTCTGGAAGCCCCACGGGATGGGGGAGTCCAGGTGGCCCCTGGACAGGTCTCCCGCATCGCAGGAGGCGGCGCGCACGTACGCACGGCTCCGCTACGCGCTCCTCCCCTACACATACACGTGCGCCCGCGAGGCCTCCACGACCGGGATGCCGATCGCACGCGCGATGCTCCTCGCGTACCCGCATGAGCCGGCGGCCTGGAGCCACGATCTCCAGTACATGTGGGGGAGGGAGATCCTTGTGGCGCCTTGCTGCTCGGATTCCGACACTATGCGCGTCTGGCTCCCCGCGGGGACTTGGTACGATTACTGGACGGACGGGCGGACGCCGGGGGGACGCGTGACACAGGCCGCGTCGCCGGGCTGGAGGATGCCTCTCTATGTGAAAGAGGGGGCGATCATCCCGATGGCGCCGCCGGCACTCTCCAGCGCGTTTCTCCGGAGGGATTCAATGATCGTCCATGTCTACGCTGGCCGCGAGGGCACATTCACACTCTATGAGGACGACGGGACGAGCGAGGCGTACAGGCAAGGGGAATTCCGAACAACGCTCATCACCTACGCGGAGAAATCGCACACGCTCACGCTTAACAGGGGGAGCGGGACATACGCAGGGGCGCCCGGGCGCCGGTTCGTGCGGGCGGTATTCCACGGGATCGGCGGGGGAGCGAGTGCCTCGGTCAACGGGGAGCGCACCCCCCTCGTGCATGACGGAAAACGGATTACTGTAAATGCGGGGACGCACCCCGTCACTTCTTCGCTCACCATTCGCATCGCCGGCACCTCACACTAGGATCGGTATCCCGCCATGAAACATGCGCTCTTCATTCTCGTCGCCGCGACCATCACGGCCCGCGCTCAGGAGCCCGCCGATCCAGGTCCCATCGGGACGCTTGCCGGGAACGGGTGGGTGGAGCGGACGCTCGATCTGAAGATCGCCTCGCCGGGGGGCGGCACGATCCGGTCCTGGTTCATCCTCGCTCCCCCGAGGGCGATGTGCACGATCAGCGTCGACGGGACGCGCCGGTACCGGGGCCGTTTCGGCAACCTGTTCATGTCGCGGGCGAGCGTGATGTCGAGCGCCACGGGAAACGACGGGTTCACGAGCAGGTATTTCTCCGTGACCAATACGGCCCTGGAAAACGGCG
Organism: Bacteroidota bacterium; assembly: GCA_035506475.1. Classification (GTDB taxonomy): domain Bacteria; phylum Bacteroidota; class Ignavibacteria; order UBA10030; family UBA6906; genus Fen-1273. The sequence continues at coordinate 2,076 of DATJPH010000035.1, forward strand.
CCACGGCGGGTCACAACGCGTACTTCGATGTGCCGTTTGCGGATTCCGTCAACGTCCGGATCACGGGGGACACCGCGTGGGCGGCGTTCTACAATATCTTCTATGAGCGGGGACGCCGGCCGCGGGGGCGGTACAACGAATTCTACGCCATGACCCGTGACAGCCTCCCGACGGACGCCACGGCGAACGACACGCTCCTCGCGCTCTCCTCCTGCGGCAGGGGCGCGTACTGGTCGCTCTATTTCTGGATGCTCTCCGACAGCACCACGGGGAACAACCGGGCGTACGAGGAGAGGGATTTCTACTGCGTGGAGGACGGCAGGAGCGTTCACCTCTCCACCGGCACGGAAGACTACTGCGGCTATTACTATAACTGGGAGAGCGCGGGAGGGCTCGGCTCGCGGACGTCGGACTTCCACGGATCCCCCACGTTCGGGCTCCGGCGCGACCACCGGTACCTCGACGCGTTCTACAGGATCCACGAGATCGACAGGATTCCGTTCGAAAACAATTTCACGCTCTACTGGGAATCGTGGGGTGACTGGCGGGGGAT
>DATJPH010000036.1:0-2099 GCA_035506475.1 Bacteroidota bacterium
TCCCCCCGTCAGGTCCCCGTTCCCGATGCAGAGCCCCAGCAGGCTCAGAGCCTCGGCGGGGCCGCCGTCGATTGAAAGCGTTGCTTCGACGTTCGGGCTGCGGAATATCGCCTTGACTGTCGCCAGGCCATAGGAGATGAGACCCCCCGCCCACTTGCCGAGCTCACGCGAGCCTCGAACCACATCCGCCCCGATCCCAACCTGGCACTCGTTGATGAAGAAGCGGGTACGCCGGACACCCGAAGCGTCGTGAACGGTGACCGCACCGAGATCGACCGGCCGCCCCGGATATCTGCACAGGAGTCCCACCTGCTCCTGGAGTGTCACGGGGAGCCGGACGCTGAGTGCAAATCCCTGGCCGCTTCCGCTGTTGATGAGGCCGAGCGATGTTGCGGGAAGAGTCCCGCCCGTAGCGGCCAGCATGCCGTTGATCACCTCGTTGAGCGTTCCGTCCCCTCCGACGCAGATCAGGAGGGACACCCCCTCCTGCACCGCCCGGCAAGCGAGATTCTCGGCGTCGCCCGGCGAACGCGTCAGGGCAATCGAGCAGCGTTCCGGGAACTCACGCTCCAGAGATGTGACAATGGCGGAAATCCTGCCTGCTGTTCTCCGTGCTGCCGAGGCAGGATTGATAATGACGCGTATGTCGACGGGAGGCTTCATAACTGCCGTCAACATAGCCGATTCGCAGGTGGGAGCTGTCAGGGAATTGTCATCGTTAGGTCATTTTTTCCCCACTCCGGAGCCACCCGGGCACCGGAGTGGCGGGAACACAACGTCACCATTCTCACTCCTCTCGTCCGATTGATATTTAGGGCAGGTTTTGTAGTTTGTTCAATCGGAAAATTGACTCAGGGGGGGCACCCGTGGCTATTCGAGGGGAAGCATTGGATACGTTCCGCATCGCTCTCGCGAACCTGCGGGTACCTGCGACGCCCCGGGAATCGGTGCTCCTGGCGACCGCCGCGGTTGCCGAGGCGGGTCGAAAGGGCGCGCTGGTGATCTGCTTTCCTGAATGCTTTATTCCGGGATACCGGTGGCCGCGTACGTCTATTCCTCCGCCTGATCCCGTGTTCCTGGAGAGCGCGCGGACTGAGGTGGCAAATGCTGCCAGGACCGCAGGCATTACCGTTATCCTCGGCACCGAGCGCCTGACAGATCGCGGTCTCCAGATTACTGCTTGCGTGATCAATCCGGACGGTTCGATCGCCGGGTGGCAGGATAAGGGGCAGATCGACCCATCGGAAGAGTCCGTTTATCCTGCACTTGCGACTGAACGCCGGGTCTTTACGGCCGGCCCGCTCACGTTCGGCGTGGTGATCTGTCACGAAGGGTGGAGGTATCCGGAGACCGTGCGGTGGGCTGTGCGCCATGGAGCGCAGGTCGTGTTTCACCCGCACGCGCACGTCGCCGAGCCCGGGAGCTACCGTCCCGTTACATTCGCGGACCCGGCCAACACATTTCACGAGAAGGCGATGTTGTGCCGTGCGGCGGAGAACACTTGCTACTTTGCGTCCGTGAATTGCGCGAGCGAAGGCTCGGGCACTACGTCGGCGGTGGCCCGACCGGACGGCACATTGCTGTGCTATCAGCCGTACGGACAGGAGGGATTGCTCCTGGCTGACTTGGACCTTAGCATAGCCACAGGGTTACTCGCATCGAGGTGCCGGACATCGCCGATGTAACGGGGCTCAACTTCAAGTTCTGTCGGCAGACCACGAACAAGATTGCTAAAGGATGACCGATCACAACGAACTTCCGCCTGAGCCGGGGGTATTTCACTTATATTGCAGATTATGACTATCGCGAGAGAACGCCTGTCAATCCCTGGCGAAAACCACACACGGCGCGGAGGAGATATGAAACGGTCTTACCTGGCGGTTCTTTGCTGCCTCATATTTGCTTCGTGCGGGCCTTCCTCCAATACAAGGCAGGCAGAGCCGTCGACGAGGCTGGTAAATCCCGCTTCACCCGGCCTTTCATTGCCCGTCGATGAGATCAAGGCCCTCCCCCGGCCGACCTCGTTCATTATTCTCGGTAAATCAGCGTTTGGCCCGACAATATCTCTTCTCGTCAAGCACAAGAACTCTCTTGGCATC
>DATJPH010000037.1:0-5461 GCA_035506475.1 Bacteroidota bacterium
TTTCTGATTTTCGGTTCTCTGACAGTATCATATGCCCAGGTGCAGCCTGCGAACCGTGCGCCTGCGGGGGAGCCGCACGTACGACTCGACAGCCTCCTCCAGGCCCGTAACCGCGAGGCCGGTGCGGCAACGAATATCATCGTCGAATTCAAAGACGAGCCGATGTTCATCGCGCGCGCAAGGCCCGGGGCTTTCGGCAAAGTCGCCTCACAGGCGGCGTACGAATCCCGGTTTGCGCAGTTTACCGCCGATGCCCAGGCGATCAGCAGATCGCTCCCCGGCTTTCTTGCGGACCATGTGGGCGTCCACCGGGAGTTCTTCAGGGCATTCTTCGGCGTCAGTACGACTGTCCCCTCCTGGATGCTGCCGGTGATTCAGAATCTCCCTTATGTGAAAGCAGTGCATTTTGACAGGGAGGTTCATGCCCTCATCGATCCGGGGGTTGTGATGATCGGGGCGCCGGCGGTCTGGTCGGCATACGGCACGAAGGGGGGAGGCGTCCGCGTCGGCATTATCGACACGGGGATCGACTATATGCATCCGGCGCTGGGCGGGGGGTTCGGGGCCGGATTCAAGGTCGCAGGCGGGTACGATTTCGTCAACAATGACCCCGACCCGATGGATGATAACGGGCACGGGACGCACGTGGCCGGCATCGTCGCCGCGGACGGCGACTCCGTTGAGGGTGTGGCACCCGGGGCGACGCTCTATGCGTACAAAGCGCTGAACGCGCAGGGGAACGGTCTTGAAAGCGACATTATCGCGGCAATCGAGCGCGCGGTCGACCCGGACCAGGACGGCGATCCCTCTGACAGGCTCGACGTCGTGAACATGAGTCTCGGCACCAACGGGGGGAGCCCCACCGACCCGTCGAGTATCGCAGTGGACAACGCTGTTCAATCCGGGATCGTCTTCTGCGTTGCGGCGGGGAACTCGGGGGGTCCGACTCCCGTCGAGGGGAAGGAGAACAACTTCTTTTACGACGGGTCGGCCTCCATCGGCAGTCCTGGAACCGCGGAGCTTGCGATTACGGTGGGGGCATCCGACGGCACCGACAATCCCGCTTCGTTTTCGTCGAAGGGACCGAACAGGGTCTCGTTCAGCATAAAGCCGGAGGTCATGGCCCCGGGGGTGAACATATCCTCGACGTACCTCGGTTCGGGATACGCCACGCTCTCAGGTACCTCCATGGCGACTCCGATGGTGAGCGGCGTTGCCGCGCTTGTCAGAAGCGTTCACCCTGCGTGGGGCACTGTCCAGGTCAAATCCGCGATTGTGAACTCGGCGAAGAGCCTGGGGGCGGGACCGTTCATACAGGGCGGGGGGAGAGTCCAGGCTCTCCAGGCGGTGTCCGCCAGGACGCTTGTCGTCCCCTCGACGCTCAGTTACGGCATGGACGATCCATCGGCCGGAACGTGGACCCGGCAGGACACGCTCTATGTGGCGAACAAGAGTTCTTCCCCGCAATCATATGTCGTTGCGGCCGGCGGGACCATCCCGGGGGTTACACTTGATGTCGCCCCGTCCCTGTTTTCGGTTCCGGCCAACGATTCGGTTATGGTCATCGCCACGCTTTCTGTGAACAACGCCCAGGTGACGATCGAGGAGGAGAATATACTCCGCTACGGTGGGACGGTTGCATTCAACGGGACACTCGACACGGCCCGGGTCCCGTGGGCGTTTTCCCGGACGAGCCGGCTCGTGGTCACGACAAGCGAACCGAACGCGTTCTTCTTCGGATTTACCAGCTCCGCGACCCTCTTCAGCACTGAAAAGCGGGTGAACTGGACGAGCCCGACGCGCGCGGAGGTCTTCGCCCCCGACAAAGGGGTCTACGAATTCGTCACGCTCTTCCGGAATCCGGCAGGCAAATCGAAGCTCGTCATCACCGAAGGGATCGCGATCAATAACAACGACGCCCGGGCCTCGCTTGACGGGGCACAGGCCGTGTTTCCGCTCGTCTATCACGGTCTCGATCACGCAGGAAATCCGCTGAAGGGCTACAGCAATCCGGTGAGGACGCTCATCGCGACGTTCCCGAATTTCGGCGATTGGCCGATTTCGTTCCTCGGCGGATCAGATACACTACTCCTCTCTGCCGCCTCGGCCGCCCACTCGTTCAGGCCGATAGAGTTCCAGGTTGACCTGGCGAGGACGGGGACGTTCCACATCGTCCAGTATGACAGGTTCGCGGCGATGAACGGCCCGAAACTCCTCACGAACACCCCGTCCGTCTATATCCCGGAACACTTCAGGATCCGGGTCCCCCCGGGCGCGCAGCGCGCCGTCAACGGGACGTTCGTGTCCACATATACAAATACGAACGGCACGGACGGGTTCGGGGGCATAGGGATCATTGCGGATACCGTTGCCGTCGTGAACGGCGAGTACGCGTTCACGGGATACTTCGGAAGATCCTCGAGTCCGACGGAGGACGCGGCGGTCGAGTTCTTCACAAGCTACTCCGACCTCCAGCGGCTCCCCCTGGACATGCAATCCACGTACATCATGCCGTATGCCGACAGCATCGCCGCGAGCCCCCGCACGCTCGTCACGCCCGCCATCCCCCGGTTTGAAAGCGGGTCGACGATGACGATGGGGGGCGCGCCGGTCCACCTGATGATGCTCTGGTACAACAATTCATTCGGGGCTAACACGCTTCACTTTAATACGGTGTTCAGGGGGATGTTGAATGAGACCAGGTACATCGATGCCGCCGGGGGGACCTATTCCCTCTTCGACAGGAACGGGGTGAAGCTCTTCACGAAGTCTCTCGGCGACAGCCGGGGCCCCCTCGCGCTGACTGCCGACAGGTACAGGGTGGTCGTCAGCTCGGCCAATGCCTGGCTTCGCAACACCCCGTCCGTGGTCACGCTGACGTCGGAATTCAATCTCGGGAACGGGTTCAATGCCAACCCCCCGAGCATCACGTCCCTGACGCTGCTGGACGGCAGGCGTCACCCCTCCGACAGCTTCGCGAAAGGAGATCGCCCGACGCTCCAGTTCTCCTTCATCGACCTGGGCTCCCAGTCAAACCTTCTCCCGCGCTTTGACTCCACGAGGGCATGGTACCGCAAATACGGGACGCTCGTGTGGAAACCGCTCAACCTCACGAAAGTGATCGATGTCCGGGACAACGAGGGGACAATCGTGAGCGCGGATCTTGGAGCCGCGACGCTGGAGGATTCTATTGCGGTCGATCTCAGGATGGCAACGGTCGACTCGAACGGGTTCACCACGGACTACGTAGTTTCACCGGCGTTCGCGGTGGGGAACTGGGACGGCTCAGGGGCAACCGGCGTCGAGCCGCCGGATAATCAGAACACCCCCGGACAGTTTACGCTCGAGCAGAACTACCCCAATCCGTTCAACCCGGCAACGACCATCCGCTACGGGCTTCCCCGAAGCGCGCACGTAAGTTTGACCCTCTTTAACATACTGGGTCAGAAGGTTGCGACACTGGTGGATGAACAACAGGAGGGGGGGACCTACTCCGTCAGGTTTGACGGCACCGGGTGTGCAAGCGGGGTCTATTTCTACAGGCTGCAGGCGGGCGGCTACGTGAAGACGAAGCGTCTTCTCATCCTCCGGTAGCCTCCCGCGGGCCTGTGCGCGCCGTTCAGGCGGTTCTCAGTTTCCCGCCGAACCAGGCGGAGGGGAGCGTGGCGATGAGCATGCTCATGGGATAAACGTTCTGCTCGAACTGTTCCCTGAACGAAGGGAACACACCTGTCGATTCCAGGATGAGGTCAGTGCCCGTCGAAAGCGTCCTGGAGTTTCTTGATGTCGAGCTTTGTCATTGTGAGCATCGCCTTCATGGCCCTCTGCGATTTCACCGGGTCCTTGTCCCCGAGGAGCTTCCCGAGCACCGTGGGGATCACCTGCCAGGAGAGGCCGTACCTGTCTTTAAGCCAGCCGCACTGGGATTTCGACCCCCCTTCGGAGAGTTTCTCCCACAGCTCATCCACTTCTTCCTGCGATTCGCAGTTGACATAGAGCGAAATCGCCTCGGTGAACTTGAACATCGGTCCCCCGTTGAGCGCGTAGAAATCCTGCCCGCTGAGCTGAAACTGAACGGACATCGCAGTTCCTTTCGGCCCCGGCCCCGCGTCCCCGTAGCGTGCCACGGCTCCCATCTTCGAATTCTTGAAGAGCGAGACATAGAACTTCGCGGCCTCTTCGGCCTGGTTATCAAACCAGAGAAACGTGACGATCTTCTGCATGGGGCTTCCCTTCTGGGTGGTTTCCGGTGAATGTTTAACCGCGCACCGGCGTGTACACGTTTGCGACCGCGCCGCTGTCGAATACGGTCGATTCTTCAAGTTTCATGTGGAGAGGCATCCTCAGACCTGCGAAGAGCGGAAGCCCGCTCCCCAGGACGACGGGATGGACAAGGAGCCTGTATTCGTCGATGAGCCCCGAAGCTGCAAGGCTCCGGGCAAATCGGGCTCCCCCGTGCGCCAGCAGGGGGTTCCCCGACTGTTCCTTGAGCTTCCTGATTTCGGCCCCGATTTCGCCTTTCACGACCGTCGCATTCCTCCAGGTCCCGGCATGAGGCGAGACATCTGTGGCAGGGAGAACGCCTTTTGCGGCATCGATCCTGGTTTTGTCCCGAACTGCCCGGGTTGTCAACGCGGTCTCCGCCGGATCGACTGCCTCCTTCGATGAAAACACGATCTTCGGGATTTCGTTCATCGCCGGGGCGAGCCGGTCCGCGGACGTCGGCCAGTACTGCGCCATGTCGTAAAACGTGCGGCTTCCCATAACGTGAGCCCCTGCCTGCTGAAGGGTCTTCTCTATCCATCTCAGCGCAGCGTCGTCGGCGCTGCGGAATATCCAGTCGATCTCTCCCGCGGGCCCGCCGACAAACCCGTCGACGGATATCGACATCTTTAATATCAGCCGTCTCATGTCGGCTTACTCTTTGGCGTGTAGCTCACCATCCAGTGTATCCCGTATCTGTCCTTCAGCATCCCGAAATACGACCCCCAAAAAGTATCCGCCATCGGCACGTTGACCGTCCCGCCCGCGGCAAGGCCGTTGAAGAGCGTGTTCGCCTCCTCCTTGCTTTCCGTGTCGATCACAAGGTGGATGTTGTTTCCCATGACCACTTTCTGGTCAATCGATGCGAGTGCGTCTGTTGCCATGAGCGTGTTCACCTTCCCCACGGGGAGGGACACGTGCATGAGCATGTTCCTTTCATTGTCCGCGACCCTGGGACCTTCAGGGGTGTCCTTGAATCGCTGCAGCCGCGAGAAGTCTCCCCCGAAAACGGATCGGTAGAACCTGAATGCATCTTCGGTGTTTCCCGCAAAGTTGAAGTAGGGATTGATTGAGATCATTATGGGCCTTCTTCATTTATTCACGCTATGTTCATTTCTACGTTTTGGCTTCTTCCGGGCGGGGACACGCTCGAGGTTCATCTCCACTCTCGCCTTGACGATCTTCCTGACGACCGCCG
>DATJPH010000038.1:0-2899 GCA_035506475.1 Bacteroidota bacterium
AGAGCGTCAAGAGCCTGGAGACCCGCACCTCATTTCCCTGATCAAGCAACCGGCCTCTCCCCGTGAGCCGGAAGAGGTCAAGGAACGTCGAGGACGCGAGAGAGCTTATCGACGATGAAAGCGTCCCCATCGCCGAGGCGAGCACGCCGGCGACAAGAAGACCGGCCAGCCCCGAGGGGAGCTGCCGGACGATGAACCTGGGAAAAACCTCGTCGGAGGATCCCAGGCCAAGAGCGGCGAACGACACGCCCCCGTAGAATGCGTACAGGCAGAGCCCGAGGAGAAGGAAAAAAGCGAACTGGAGAACGATGAACGAGGCATCGAGCATCAGCGCCTTCCGGCTCTCCCGGGCCGAACGGCAGGCAAGCAGCCTCTGCACGAGAAGCTGATCGGTGCCGTGGGATGCCATGGTAAGAAACGTCCCCCCCAGTATGCTCCCGACAAGAGTGTACGGGGAGGCAAGGTACTCTATGACACCGGACGCTCCGGCCAGGTTTAATATTTCAAATTTGTTGATGCCGCCCCGGGTCGCAAACGACACGACGTCCCCCCACCCGCCGGGAAGCGCGCGGAGGATCAGGACCATCGAGGCAACTGCCCCGCTCAGGTACACGAAAAGCTGCACCACGTCCATCGCGACGACCGCCTTCAACCCCCCCACGTACGTGTAAATGAGCGTGAACACGCCGATCAGTATGATGCTCTGCGCGTAGTCGAGCCCCGTGATGAGATGGACGGGAATCGCCGTGGCGAATAGTCGGACGCCCGAAGCCAGGACCCGGGTGACGATGAAAACGGACGACGCGAGGCGCCGCATGGGGAGCCCGAAGCGCTTCCCGAGATAATCGTATGCCGTTTCGATATCGCCCCGGTAGTAGGCGGGAATAAAAAAGACGCTGACAAGTATCCTCCCGACAAAATACCCGAACACGAGCTGGAGGAAGTGCATGTTCGAGCTGAACGCCAGCCCCGGTATGCTTATGAATGTGAGCGCGCTTGTCTCGCTTGCGACGATCGAAAATCCGACAGACCACCAGGACATCTGCTTGCCGGCGAGAAAGTAATCCCGGGAGTCTCTCTGCCGCCCGGCGATGAGGACGCCCGCGATGGTGACGCCGGCGAGGTAGACGATGACGATGGCGTAGTCGAACGGAGAGAAGCCCATGAGATTATTTTGTCAGGAGGGCTGAATGGCTCCGGAACACCTTCCGCGTTTCCCCGATCTCGAAGCCGACTGCGCGGGCAAGTGAAATCGAACCGGCGAACCCGTCCGCGGTGACATGGCCGGCCGGCTCGGAGAACCAGAGTATCCCCCCTTTTTTCAGGGCAGCGAAGACCTCGGTGAAGAAACGCCTCGCATCGGGAACCTCGTGCACGACCGCCACGGCGAGCGCAATGTCGATCGTCCCCGCCAGGTCGTCGATCCTGAGGGAGTCCTTCGTGCAGACCCGGAACTCCATCCGCTCCTCGAGCTCCGCATCGCGCGCGCGCGATTTCAGCTTTTCGATCATCTTCTCCTGCAGGTCGACGCAGACCACGTGACCGGAGGCCCCGACGAGGCGCGCCAGCGGGAGGCTGAAGAACCCCATCGCGGTTCCCGCGTCGAGTGCACGCATGCCGGGTTTGACGTACGGCCGCAGGATGCGGGAGGGGTTGGTCACGAGTTTCCTCACCGGGCTCAGGAGGAGGTATCCCACCCAGAACGGACAGACATGCTCACTCATTGCTCGCTCCTTTTCTTTTTTTCCGCTACCCCCAGGGGTCCGAAAGTCTCTCCAGGTCGGGGAGAGCGACGCTCGCGATCCCTGAGGGGATGCCAAACTGCCGTTCGATGGCGCCGACGACCTCTTCCCTCCCCCCGAGATGCGTGAGCCTCACGAGGCTCCCCCGGGTCTCGATGATCGTCCGGTTGTGAAGCACGAGCGAACGGCCCTCTTCAAACCGGGCCACGACGACGGCGTTCATGAACGTCGCGGAGGGGAGAAACGAGTCCGCGATCACCTGCCGGAACTCTTCTATATGCCTGGGCGCCGGGTTGACCGCGTACCCGTGCTTCAGGAGGCCGTCCCTGTACATGGCGAGCCGGGATCTTCCCCGGGCGTCCCGCGGCGATAGGACGTAGCGCTCGTTCCCGAGGCTCACCGTCACCTCTGCCGCGGAACCGGCGGGGAAGGGCTCCAGGAACGGCGCGGCATATCCCCCGTCGAGGATGAACTCCCTTTCCCCGGCGCGCACCATGACGACGATATGCACGTCAGGCCTTGACATGTCGGCCCCGCAGAGCCTCGCGTCGTACCCCAGCGAGAGGAGGAGAAGATAAAGATAGTAGTTGTTCGCGTAGCAGGTCCCGCCGAACCCGTACCGGGCGATCCCCTCGAGGTACCGGTCGATTCCCGGCAGGCCCTCAAGCCCGAGCGTCGCGCGGTACCAGAGTTTCGAGATATTCTCAAACGGGACGCGCGTGAGGTGCGCCCGCACGAGCGCGCGCAGATGATCGAGGCCCGGCGGACCGGACCCCACGCCAAGAAGCGCTGTGTATTTCTCACGCTGGGCCGGCGTCAATTCTGTTTCAGCGAGATGAACTCCGCGGCGTTTTTGATCGCCCGTATCTCAAACTCCCTCTCGCACTCCTGCCATTCCTGGTGCCCCAGGTAGATGAACATAGGAACGAGAACGGCCCCGGTGACCGCGGTGACAAAAATGAGAGGATCCGAGAACTTCAGTTCGAATATTGCAGGCCCGGCAAATATCACGAGGAGGACAAAACCCCTCACGACCACGTACCGGCTGATCACGAAGTACCACTTCCCGCGGAGCCGCAGGTCTTCCCATTGATCGAGGCGCTCCCTGTGTGCCCGGGATTCAATCCTGCGCCAGAAGAACGCAATAAAGAGAATTC
>DATJPH010000039.1:0-10753 GCA_035506475.1 Bacteroidota bacterium
TTCCTGGCGGTAGGAGGGAGCAACGGCAAGACAACGACGAAGGAGATGATTGCGAGAATCCTTGGTGAGAAATACAACGTCCTCAGCACCGAAGGAAATTTTAACAATCACATCGGCGTGCCCATGACGCTCTTCCGGCTCAACCGGAAGCACGAGGTGGCGGTCGTGGAAATTGGGACAAATCATCCAGGCGAGATTGCCGGGCTCTGCCGGACGCTCGCGCCGACACACGGCCTGATCACCGGGATCGGGCGCGAACATCTCGAGTACTTCGGATCGGTCGACGGGGTCGCCCGGGAAGAGGCGGAACTCTTCCGGTCGCTCGGTGCCTCCGCAGGGACGACGGCGATCGTCAATGCCGACGACCCCCGCGTCAGCCTGGCGGCCAGGGCCGTGAAACGGAGAGTCACGTACGGATTTGAATCGCGCTCCGCGTCGGTAAGGGGCAGGAGCGTGGTCCTGGACGGCCGGGGATGCGCCTCGTTTGAATTCCGCTCGGCAGGCATGAAACGGTGGCACACGGTGCGGCTCATGATACCGGGGCGGCACAACGCGATCAACGCGCTCTCGGCCGCAGCCGTCGGCGTGGCCTTTCACGTCCCGCCGGTGGCAATCTGCAGTGCGCTCGGATCATGGCGCACGGGGGCCAGGAGAATGGAAGCGCTCTCTTTCGGCGGGGTCACGGTGCTCAACGACACATACAACGCCAATCCCGACTCCGCCGTCGCAGCCCTCAGGACGCTCGCCGCGCTGCAGGTCCCGGGGAAGAAGATCGCAGTCCTCGCCGACATGAAGGAGCTCGGCGCGCACGCAGCGGAGGGACACGCCGAGGTGGGAACGGAAGCGGCCGCGCTCGGCATCGACTACGTTCTGACATACGGGGAACTCGCACGTTCCATCGCGGAGGCCGCAAAGATTCCCGGCGCGCTCCACTACGACCAGAAGAACGTGCTTGCCGAATACCTGGCCGAACTCGTTACGGCCGGGGACGCGGTTCTCGTCAAGGGTTCACGCTCCATGCACATGGAGGACATCGTGGCGTTCCTCAGAGAGCGCCTGCACGCGGAATAGCGATGCTCTATTACCTGATCGATCATATCGACCGCCTGTACCATCTCCCGGGAGCCGGGCTCGTCCGGTATATCACGTTTCGTGCGGCCGCGGCGGCGGTGACCGCGCTTGTGATCGCCTTCTGGCTTGGCCCGAAGATCATCAGGAGGCTGAAGGAACACCAGATCGGCGAGGCCGCAAAGATCGAAGCGCCGAAGACACACCTCGCCAAGGCGGGGACGCCGACGATGGGGGGGCTGATCGTCCTGGCCTCGGTCATCGTCCCCACGCTCCTCTGGGCGAACATCGGCAACGTGTACATCATGCTTATCGTGTTCGTCACGGCAACGCTCGGGGCCGTGGGTTTTCTCGATGATTACCTGAAGGTCGTGAAAAAAAAGCCCACGGGGCTGATCGGACGCTACAAAATCGTGGGGCAGGTGTTCGTCGGGGTCGTCGTGGGGAGCATCATCTATTTCGTCCCCCACTGGATCGACGCCGACCTGTGGAAATACAACACATTCTCGACGGTACCGTTCTTCAAGAGCCAGGAGATCGACTTCGGGCGCCTGTACATTCCGATGGTCGTGTTCATCATCGTGGCCACCTCCAACGCCGTGAACCTGACCGACGGTCTCGACGGTCTGGCCATCGGCATCGTGGGGATCGTTGCACTCACGCTGGCGGTGATGAGTTACATCTCCGGGAACGCGGTCCTGAGCGACTATCTCACGATCCCGTTTCTCCGGGGGAACGGCGAGCTTGCCGTCTTCTGTGCGGCGCTGGTGGGGGGGGCGCTCGGGTTCCTCTGGTTCAATGCCTATCCGGCACAGGTTTTCATGGGGGACACGGGTTCTCTCGCACTCGGCGGGGCGATAGGCGCGCTCTGCGTCCTCATCAAGAAGGAGCTTCTGCTGCCGACGCTGGGGGGGGTCTTTCTTGCGGAAACGGTGTCGGTAATTCTCCAGCGCGGGTATTTCAAGTATACAAAGAGGAAATACGGCCAGGGGAGGCGCATATTCAAAATGGCGCCGCTCCACCATCATTTTGAGATGCTCGGGTGGCCGGAACCGAAGATCGTTACGCGGTTCTACATCGTTGCAATTCTCCTGATGATCCTGAGTCTTGCAACGTTCAAGGTGAGATGACAGGTGAGTGAATCTCTGCCGGGGGGCCTCCGGTACAGCGTTCTAGGGGGCGCGAGAAGCGGGCTCGCGGTGGCCCGGCTTCTTGTAGACCGGGGCGCCAGGGTGTTCCTCAGCGACAGCGCTCCCGCGGAGAACATGCGGGCCGCGGCTGCCGCGCTCGATGCTGCCCGGATACCGTATGAATTCGGTGTCAATTCGCGCCGGGTCCTGGAGGCCGACACGCTCGTCGTGAGCCCCGGCGTTCCGTCGGACGCGCCCCTCATCCGCGAAGCGCTCGCGGCCGGGAAGGGGGTGGCGAGCGAGCTCGAGGTGGCAGGCTGGTTCTGTCCCGCACCGATCGTGGCCATCACCGGCACGAACGGAAAAACGACGACGACGGCCCTTGCCGGAAGAATGTTCAGCGACGCCCGCCGGCAGTCGGTCGTGGCGGGAAATATCGGCACCGCGTTCTCAGAGGTCGTCGGCACGCTCACGGCCGACGCGGTGGCGGTGCTTGAGGTGAGCAGTTTTCAGCTCGACTTTGTCAGAGCATTCCGGCCGAAAGTTGCGGCGTTACTGAACATCACGCCGGATCACCTTGACAGGTACCAGCACAGATTCGAGAACTACATTGCGGCAAAGCAGCGGATATTCAGGAACCAGGGAGCAGGTGACGTGCTCATCTATAATGAGGACGACGACGTGACCCGGGATGCCGTCACGGGCGCAGCCCCCCCCGCGGTCGAGCTCCTCCCCTTCAGCGTGCGCCGCGAGCTTGCGCAGGGCGCCTTTCTCTCGGAAGGGGTGCTGACGGTGGTGAGGGGAAAGACGAGGCACGCGATCCTGCCGGCCGGGGCGATCAGCATCCGGGGGGAGCACAACCTTGCCAACGCGATGGCGGCGACACTGGCCGCTCTGGTCATGGAAGTTCCGCCGGCGTCCGTCCGGGCGACGCTCAGGAATTTCAAGGGCGTGGAACACCGCCTCGAATTCGTGCGGGAGCTTGACGGGATCACGTACGTCAACGACTCCAAGGCCACGAACGTGGATTCGGTCTGGTACGCGCTCCGGAGCTTCGACAGGCCGCTGGTGGTCCTGATGGGCGGGAGGGACAAAGGGAATGACTACGGGCGGCTTCGGGAGCCCGTGCAACAGAACGTCAGGGCAATCATTGCCATCGGCGAATCCGCCGAAAAGGTCCGAGCAGCGTTTGCCGCGGTTGTTCCCGTCGACTCTGCGTCCTCCATGGAGGCGGCGGTTGACGCGGCGCGGCAGCGCGCCCGTGCGGGCGACTGCATCCTTCTGTCGCCGGCATGCGCGTCGTTCGACTGGTTTGACAATTATGAGCACCGCGGCAGGGTGTTCAAGGATATCGTCATGTCCCTTGTTCCAGGAACCTGAACCCCGCGTGCGCCAGGAACGAAATCATATCGATCTTGCGTGCTTCCTCGCCGTCCTCACGCTGATGGTCCTCAGCCTCGGCGTCGTCTACAGCGCGAGCTCCACATGGGCGCTGGACCGGCTGGGAGAGAGCGGAAAGGTTCTCGGCAGCCACGCGATCAAGGTCCTGCTCGGGTTCTGTGCGATCTTCGTCTTCATGCAGATCGACTATCACAAGTACAGAAAGCTCACGAAGCCGGCGCTCATGGTCGCGGTCGTCCTGCTGCTTGCCACGCTGGCTCTGGGGGGGAGGCTCAAAGGCGCCACGCGGTGGCTTTCGATCGGCGGCTTCGGGCTCCAGCCGTCCGATTTTGCAAAATATGCGCTTGTCTTTCACCTGAGCGTCCTGATGGCCGCCAAGGGGGAAGCCGTCAAGGATTTCAGGAACGGGTTTCTGCCGATGCTCGTCTGGATCGGCGCCGTCACTGTGCTTGTCCTTGCGCAGCCCAATTTCAGCATGGGAGCGATGATCTTCGCGATAAGCCTGGCGATGCTCTTCATCGGTCGGGCCCGCCTCTCCCATATCGCGCTCACGCTGGGCGCGCTCGTTCCGCTCCTGGTCCTGTACATGCTCAGCGCCCAGTACAGGATGCAGCGCATCATGAGCTACATGGGGATCGGCGAAGGCGAGGGGATGCAGAAGGCGAAGCACCAGCTCACGCAGGCGATCATCGGGTTCGGGAACGGGGGGATCTTCGGCCTGGGTCCCGGCGGAAGCCATCAGCGCGATCACTTCCTGCCGGAGTCCTACGGTGACTTCGTATTCTCGATCGTCGGCGAAGAGTACGGGCTCGTCGGAACCGTGTTCTTCGTGCTCCTGTTCCTTGTCATTTTCCTGCGCGGGATGAAAATCGCCAGGCATGCACCCGACGAACTCGGCCGGTTCCTTGCCATGGGGGTCACCTGCACGATCACGCTGTATGCCCTGATCAACGCCGGGGTCACGCTCGGCATACTGCCGACGACGGGGCTCCCGATGCCGTTTGTCAGCTACGGCGGGACGGCGATGATCATCTCCTGCGCTGCGGTCGGCGTTCTCCTGAACATTTCGATGCAGACCGACCTGCATCCGCGGCTCGGCGCGGCATCCGGCGGCATCCGTCCGCTGGAGCCGGTACAGCGCGCAGCCGCCGGCAGGGCGTGATGGGCGCGCGGCCCCTGAGGCTGCTCTTTGCGGGCGGCGGCACGGGAGGTCATCTCTACCCGGCCCTCGCGATCGCCGATGAGCTGAGGCGCCGGCATCCTGATGCGGTCATCGACTTTGTCGGGACGGAGGGGAAGATTGAATCGAAGGTTGTGCCGGCGAAGGGGTATCCGTTTTCCACGATCTGGATCAGCGGGTTCAGACGGAGGCTCTCTCCGGAGACGGTGCTCTTTCCGCTCAAGGTTGTCGTCGCGCTTGTTCAGTCGGCGGTTCTCGTGGTGCGAAAGAACCCCGACGTTGTGATCGGCACCGGGGGATACGTGTGCGGGCCGGTCGTGGCCGCGGCCCAGATGCTCGGCCGGCGAACGATGCTGCAGGAACAGAACAGCATCCCCGGGGCGACGACCCGGATGCTTGCGCCCCGGGCGGACGAAGTTCATGTCGCCTTTGAATGCACGGGAGAGTACCTGAAGCGGCGGGACAACGTCCGGCTCACGGGGAATCCGGTGCGCGAGCAGATCGGCACGGTGAGCAGGAGCGACGGGGCACGCTACTTCGGCCTCGACGCCCGGAAGACGACACTGCTTGTGTTCGGCGGGAGCCGGGGTGCGTCGACGATCAACGCTGCGTTCGCCCCGCTTGCACGGGATCTCGCCGGCCGTGAAGTGCAGATTATCTGGCAGACCGGGGAGGAGGGGATGCACACCCTGCAGGGTGCGTTCACAGATGCGGCCCGGCGGATCAGGCTGTATCCGTTCATCGAACAGATGGAGTACGCGTACGCGGCAGCAGATCTTGCCGTCTGCCGCTCGGGAGCAAGTTCGCTTGCGGAGCTGACACGGGCGGGGGTCCCCGCGATCCTCATCCCGTATCCGCATGCGGCGGCCGATCACCAGACCGAAAACGCGAAAGCTATGGTGGAATCCGGGGCGGCGCTGCGCATTGCCGACGCGGACGCAGCGGCCCTTCTGCCGGCCGCCCTCGGGGGACTGATACACGACGCTGAGCGACTGCGATCAATGGGAAACGCCGCCCGCCGTCTCGGCAAACCCGGCTCGGCCGGCGTCCTTGCTGACGCGGTCGAACGGCTTGCAGGTGCGGCATGAGACCGATGGACCACGACAAGACATTCAAATACAAGCTCGATTTCTACTATCTCCAGGCGCTCATTTACCTTGTCACGCTCGTGCTCTACGGCGGGATCAGGGGGAACTTCATCGAGCGGGAGTTCCACTACGTTCTGAACGATCCGATCATGTACGTGATCGTCTTCTTCGTCCTGATGTCGTTCATATCGCTCGGACTCAATTATATCCGCAACCGCCGGCTCATCATCACGGACGATGCGCTCGTCTTCAAGCACCGGTGGCAGGAGCGGCGTATCCCGTTCGCGGAGATTGAGTGGATGCACATCGGGCGAGAACCGGGGGTACAGACCGGCGGGCGGTTTCAGGTGATCGTCTTCAAGCTGAAAGAGCGGCGGCGGGTCTTCCGGATCCGCGTCGGGCGGTACGAACGGGAGCGCGAACTCGTGGCGGAAATGGCCAGGATCGCCTCGCGCGTGCCGAAGCGAAAGCAGTCACGCTGGCGCACGGCACGATTGACATACAGGTAACGCGAACATGTTCTCCTCGATACGCAAGCTCCATTTTGTCGGCATCGGCGGCATAGGCATGAGCGGCATCGCCGAGATCCTCAACGCCGAAGGGTTTGCCGTCACGGGTTCAGACCGGGCGGCGAGCGACAACACCGAGCGGCTCCAGTCGCTCGGCATGACCGTGATGATCGGGCACAGGGCGGGCAATCTTGCGCCTGACGTGGATGCCCTCGTGTACTCCTCGGCCGTCGGCAGCGACAACCCGGAAGTCGAAGAGGCCCGCCGGAGGAACATTCCCGTCATCCGGCGCGCCGAGATGCTCGCGGAGGTCATGCGACTGAAATACGGCATCGGCATTGCCGGGACGCACGGGAAGACGACGACGACGTCGATGGTCAGCCTCGTGCTCATGGAAGGGGGGATCGATCCCACGGTTATCGTCGGGGGGCGGCTCCGTGGCCTCGCGGGCTCCAACGCCCGGCTCGGCAGGGGAGAGTTTATCGTCGTCGAAGCCGATGAATTCGACAGGTCGTTCCTGTCCATCACCCCGACGATCGCCGTGCTGACGACGCTGGAAACGGACCACCTTGACTGCTACAGGGACCTTGACGACATCAAATCGGCGTTCGTCCAGTTTGCGGGTAAAGTGCCGTTTTACGGATTCGTCGTCCTCTGTCTCGACGAGCCGGCGCTGCAGGACATCATGCCGAAGATCAAGAAAAAGATTGTCACCTACGGGCTCAACGGACAGGCGGACCTCCAGGCCGTCGACATCGCGCACAGGCAGAGCACAACGACGTTCACGGTCGTCAGGGACGGGAACGACCTGGGCATGATCGAGCTCCAGATCCCCGGCGTGCACAACGTGCAGAACGCGCTGGCGGCGATCGCGGTCGGCCTCGAACTGAAAGTCCCCTTTGCGAAGGTCAAAGCGGGGATAGAAAAATTCACCGGTGTCTTCCGCCGCTGGGAGGTCAAGGCCGAGATCGGGGGGATCACCGTGATCGACGACTACGCGCACCACCCCACGGAGATCAGGGCGACGCTCGCCGGTGCAAAAGCGGGATGGCGCCGCCGCACCGTCTGCGTGTTCCAGCCGCACCTGTACTCCCGCACGAGAGATTTCTACGACGATTTCGGCCGGGCGTTCTTCAACGCCGACGTTCTGATCGTGACCGACGTGTACCCGGCTCGCGAGGAGCCGATCCAGGGGGTCTCGGGAGAGCTGATCGCCAACGCCGCGAAGGAATTCGGACACAAGCAGGTGCACTACGTGCCGGAGAAGAAAGACGTGCCGGCCCACCTGATGAAGATCACCCGGGCGGGGGACATGGTCATCACCATGGGCGCTGGGGACATATGGAAATTCGGAGAAGCGTTCATCGCGCTTCTCAAGGGGGGCGCATCGCACTGAAGCCGGCAGAGACGGCGGGACGCACGGGATGGATCCTGGCACTGACGGCGGTGCTCCTCATCGGCATCGTGACGGTTGCCGTGACGGCAAACAGGTGGAAGCGCGACTTCAGGATCCAGCGGATCCGCACGGAAGGGAACGCCATCGTCGCGGACAGCGACATCGTCCGCCTGGCGGCGATTCCAAGGAACGGCAAGCTCTTCGACATCGACCTGAACGGGGTGCGGCAGAAGGTGCAGCAGAACCCCTTCATGAAGCGGGTCTCCGTGGTCCCCGAGATACCCGACGGGATCGCGATCACGGTCGTGGAGCGGAAACCGGTTGCCGCAATCGTTACCGAGAGGATCCTGTATCTCGATGAGGAAGGGTACGTTCTTCCTCCGGTCCGCTCCGCGGGGGTGCTCGACCTGCCGGTGCTGACGGGGGACCTGCCGGCCGCCGATTGCCAGCCGGGGCGGCAGATCAGGTCTCGGAGGCTCCGCGAAGCGCTCGAAATCCTCACCGTGGCGGAGCGCATCGGGGACGGCCTGCAGCACATGATCTCCGAAGTGCACTGCCAGGGAGACAGCACCTACGTCCTTTTTACCGCCGAGTCGGGGATACCCGTCCTCTTGGGCCGCGGAGATGTCGCCCTGAAGCTCGTGACGCTTGACGGGTTCTGGAAGCAGATCGTGATGCAGCGGGGGGCGGCGGAGCTGAAGACCGTCGACCTGCGGTTCGCCGATCAGGTCGTCGTCCGGTGGAACGGGGCGCACGACGGCGCGGCGCAGTAAAGGAATTTCACTTCCATACAGGAATCGGACATGGACAATATCATCGTGGGTCTCGATATCGGTACGACAAAAGTATGCGCGGTTGTTGCGGGGACCGATGAGCACGGGCGCATGAACATCCTGGGGGTCGGCCGTGCGCTCTCCGACGGAATGACCCGGGGGGTGGTGACCCACATTGACAGGACGACGAACTCCATCGTGACCGCCGTGCAGGAAGCGCAGGCGTCCTCCGGGGTCATGATCAAGTCAGTGATCGTCGGCATCGCCGGGGACCACATCCAGAGCTTCCAGAGCCGCGGCGTCATCGGCATCAGCGGTGACGACCACGAGGTGACGCAGGCCGACATCGACAGGCTGATTGAGGACACGAAGCGCGTTGCGCTCCCCTCCGACCGGAAAATCATTCACGTCATCCCGCAGGAGTTTATCGTGGACGGCCAGGACGGCGTCTACGATCCGCTGGGCATGGCAGGGGTCCGGATGGAAGCCAACGTGCACATCATTACCGGCCTCGTCAGCGCGGCTCAGAACATCTACAAGTGTGTCCAGCGGGCGGGACTCGAGGTGAGCGACATGGTTCTCGAGCCGCTGGCCTCAAGCTATGCGGTGCTCGACGACGAGGAGAAAGAGGTCGGGATCGCCCTTCTTGACATCGGGGGGGGGACGACCGACCTTGCCGTCTTCGAAGAGCGGACAATCCGCCACACCGCCGTCATCGGCATCGCGGGGAAAAAAGTCACCGATGACGTCAGGAAGGCCCTGGGGATCCTGAACGACCAGGCGGAGAAACTGAAGAAGGAGCACGGGTTTGCCTTCGTTCCCGCGGTCCTCGACAACGAACCGATCGTGCTGCCCGGCGTGGGCGGCCGTGCCCCGATCGAGATCGACAAGAGGCTCCTTGCGCAGATCATCCAGCCCCGCATGGAGGAGATTCTCGAAATCGCCGCACTGGAGATCAAGCGCTCCGGGTATTCGAAGCATCTTTCCGGGGGCGTGGTGCTCACCGGCGGAGGGGCGCTCATCAAGGGGACGGCGGAGCTGGCAAAGGAAGTTCTCGGCATGCCCGTGAAGATCGGCATCCCGACAGGCTTTTCAGGAGGGCTGGTCCGCGAAATAGAGAACCCCGCGTATTCGACGGCCGTCGGGCTTGTCTATCACGGGATGAAGTTCCGCGACAGAGCGGCGGCGCCGGCCCAGGCGGGGAAGAAGGATAAATCCATGACGCGCATGGCGCAGAAAATGAAGGAATGGTTTGACCAGCTCTGAGCATCAGGGCACAGGGGACACAGGTGTATATCACTCATCAGAGGAGGACTTCCGGTGATTGAACTCGACAATGGCCTCGACCGGGGCGCGAAGATCCGCGTGGTGGGGGTTGGCGGGGGCGGGGGGAACGCGATCAACAGCATGATCGACAAGGGACTCCACGGGGTCGACTTCTTTGCAGTTAATACCGACCTCCAGGCGCTGGAGCGGAATCTCGCGTCGAACAAGATCCAGATCGGCAAGAACCTGACGCGGGGACTCGGGGCGGGGGCCGATCCCTCGATCGGCCACAGGGCCGTCGAGGAGGACCGCGACGAGATCACGCGCGCCCTTTCCGGGAGCGACATGGTCTTCATTACCGCGGGGATGGGGGGCGGCACCGGCACCGGCGGGGCGCCGCTCGTGGCCAACATCGCTAAGAGCCTGGGGGCGCTCGTGGTCGGGATCGTCACGCGCCCCTTCAACTGCGAGGGGAAGAAGCGCGCGGCGCAGGCGGACTCCGGCCTCGAGGAGCTGAAGAAGCAGGTCGACACGCTGATCGTCATCCCGAACCAGAAGCTGCTGACGATCGTGGACAGGAACACGCCGCTGAAGGAGGCGTTCGACGTCGCCAACCAGGTGCTCTACGGGGCGACGCGGGGCATCTCCGAGCTGATCACCGTTCCGGGTTTGATTAACGTCGATTTTGCCGACGTCCGCACGGTGATGCGGGAGATGGGGGATGCGGTCATGGGCTCCGGCATCGCGACGGGGGAGAACCGCGCGGTGGAGGCGGCGCACCTGGCCATCTCCAGCCCGCTGCTGGAAGACGTCTCGATCTCCGGCGCGCAGGGGGTGCTGGTCAACATCACCGGCGGCACCAACATGACGCTGGTGGAGGTGGACGAGGCGACCGAGATCATCCGCGAGGCGGCCGGCGAGGAGGCGAACGTCATCCTGGGG
>DATJPH010000040.1:0-9366 GCA_035506475.1 Bacteroidota bacterium
CCGGAAGAGGCGCAGGTGAAATTCGGATTCCTTCTCGACGCCTTCAGGTACGGCGCGCCGCCGCACGGAGGGATCGCCTTCGGGTTCGACAGGATGGCGATGCTGCTGACGGGGATGAAATCGATCCGCGAGGTGATGGCATTTCCCAAGACGGCGAGCGCGGTGTCGCTCATGGATGAGGCACCCGGCGGAGTGGACGAAAAGCAGCTCCGCGATCTCCACATCAGGATCGTCTGATGAAACAACGGATCCGGATCGCCAGCGGACAGGGATTCTGGGGCGATCTTCTCAGTGCGCCCGTCGACCAGGTCACGCGCGGGGACGTCGAGTACCTCGTGATGGACTACCTGGCCGAGGTGACGATGTCCATCCTCCAGAAACAGCGGCAGAAGAATCCCGCGCTCGGGTACGCCAGGGACCTGGTCCCCCTGCTTGAGCAGATCCTCCCGATCATCGTGGAAAAGGACATCCGGGTGATCACCAACGGCGGCGGCGTGAACCCGGTCGCCTGCAGGGACGCACTGTTTGCCGCCTCGCGCAGGCTCGGGATCCGGGGCCTGACGATCGGCGTGGTGACAGGCGACGACATACTGGGGAGGCTCGGCGATCTCCGCCTTGCGGGTATGCCTCTCAAGAACATGGAGACGGGAGAGGACCTCGGCACGGTGATCGACAGGGTGATGAGCGCGAACGTCTACTTCGGGGCCGGGCCGATCGTGGAAGCACTCGACAGGGGCGCCCGGATCGTCATCACAGGGAGGACCACGGACACGGGGCTCACGCTCGCGCCGATGATGCACGAATTCGGATGGAAGGCGGGGGACTGGGACCGTCTTGCCGCAGGGACGGTGGCCGGCCACATACTCGAATGCGGCGGGCAGGCAAGCGGGGGAAATTTCTCGGCCGACTGGCGCGCCGTTCCCGACCTGGCCCACATCGGCTTCCCGATCGCCGAGGCCACGCCGGAGGGGAGCGTGGTGATCACCAAACACAAGGGGTCCGGGGGGCTCGTTTCTCTCCAGACGGTCAAAGAGCAGCTCCTCTACGAGATCGGAGACCCCGCCGCGTACATCACGCCGGACTGCATCGCGGACTTCACGACAATTCGGCTCAGTCCCGACGGCCCCGACCGCGTCCTTGTCTCGGGCGTCCGGGGCCGCCAGGCGACCGATACGTACAAGGTGTCGATGTCGTACCTCGACGGATACACCGCCGCCGGGACGCTGACGTACGCGTGGCCTGACGCACTGGAGAAGGCAAGGGCCGCCGACGAAATATTGAGGACCCGGATGAAGGATCTCGGGCTCCGTTTCGAGGAGGTCCGCACCGAGTTTCTCGGGTACAATTCCTGTCATGGACCGCTGGCGGCGGAGCCTGATGAGGTCAACGAGGTGGTCCTCCGGATCGGCGTCCGCGGGAAGGAATTCGCCGACGTCGAGCGGTTCGGGAAGGAGATCGCGCCGCTCATATTGACCGGCCCCCCGTCGGTCACGGGATTTGCAGGCGGCCGGCCGAAACCGAGCGAGGTGATCGCATACTGGCCCGCCCTGATCGGAAAATCCGCGGTGCTCCCTGTCGTCGACGTCACAACATCCTGAGGCACCCGCCATGAAGATCAGGCTCATCGAGATCGCCCATGCGCGGTCGGGCGACAAGGGGGACACCGCCAACGTGGGGGTGATCGCCCGGCGGGCGGAATACTATCCTCTCCTTGTGAAGCACCTCACCGCCGAACGCGTGAAGGCGCATTTCGCAGGGATCGCGCTGGGCGCCGTGGAGCGCTTCGAGCTCCCGAACCTCGGGGCGCTCAACTTCCTCCTCCATGAAGCGCTGGGGGGCGGGGGAACGAGGTCGCTCAAGAACGATGCACAGGGGAAAACGCTCGGGAGCGCGATGCTCCGGATGGAGCTCGACATCGAAGAACACATTACTCTGAGAGGGGAAGACCATGTTTGACGTCCAGAAGCTGCGCATCAAGGGTATCAAGGAGAGGCTGCACTCACTCCGGGGGTATCTTTGACATAGACGGGAAGGAAAAAGAGGTCGCAGAGCTCCAGAAGAAGACCGAGGCGCCGGAGTTCTGGAACGACAACGTCGCGGCGCAGAAGGTGATGCAGGTGATCAGCGCCAGGAAGGAGTGGATCGACGGCTGGAACGGCCTGAAGCGCACGCTCGGCGACGGCGAGTCGCTGCTTGAGCTTGCCGAAGAATCGAACGACGAGTCGCTTGCCGGGGAGGTCGACGCCGAACTGGCAGTCGTCGAGAAGGGGATCGGCGACCTCGAGTTCCGCAACATGCTCAGCGGGGACGACGACGCGCGGAACGCCATACTGACGATACACGCGGGCGCCGGGGGGACGGAGGCGCAGGACTGGGGAGAGATGCTCCTCCGTATGTACATCCGGTGGTGCGAGGGGAAAGGGTTCAAGACCGCGCTTGTCGACCGCCAGGAGGGGGACGGGGCGGGGATCAAGAGCGCGGCCGTCGAGGTGACGGGGCAGTATGCCTACGGCTACCTGAAAGCAGAGAACGGCGTCCACAGGCTCGTCCGCATATCGCCGTTCGACGCCAACGCCCGGCGGCATACCTCGTTCGCCTCCGTGTTCGTCTATCCGGAGCTCGACGACGACGTCGAGATCGAGATCAACCCGGCGGACCTGAAAGTCGACACGTACCGATCCGGGGGCAAGGGGGGGCAGAACGTCAACAAGGTGGAGACCGCGGTCCGCATCACGCACATCCCCAGCGGCATCATCGTCGCGTGCCAGCAGGAACGCTCGCAGTTCCAGAACAAGGAACGGGCGCTGAAGATGCTGAAATCCCAGCTCTACCAGCGCCGGAAGGACGAGGAAGAGGCGCGCCTTGATGCGATCAACAGCACCAAGAAGAAGATCGAATGGGGGAGCCAGATCCGTTCGTACGTCTTCCACCCGTACAACATGGTGAAAGACCACAGGACGGACGCGGAGACAAGCAACGTGCAGGCGGTCATGGACGGCGATATCGACGCCTTCATCAAGGCCTATCTTATGGAATTCTCCGGCAAAGGCGCCTGACGCTCCATGAGCTACGTGTCGTTCATCGCGGGGAGATACCTCAGGTCGGGACGCAATGACGGCTTTTTTTCGTTCATCACGGCGATCGCCACGCTCGGCGTGATGCTGGGGACGGCGACGCTTATTATCGCCCTGAGCGTGCTCGGCGGATTTGAGCGGGACATCACCGATAAGGTGGTGGGCTTCACGAGCCACGTGCAGGTCCTGGGGTTCCAGAACCAGCCCCTCGGCCACTTCCAGGAGGACACGTGGCTCATGGAGAAAAAGATCCCCGCCATCCGGTCCGTTGCGCCGTTCGTCGCCCGCGAAGCGCTCATCCGGTCACGGGAAGGGGTGGACGGCATACTCCTCAAAGGGGTCGACCCGCTGCGCGACAATTCGACGACCCGCCGTTACATCGTCGCGGGAGCGTATGATCTTGACAAGGAGCAGGGGGGGATCGCGAAGCTCGTTCTCGGCCGGAAGCTCGCCGCAAAACTCGCCGTCGATGTGGGGGACAGGGTGACGGTCTTCGGCATCAGCCGGCTCACGGAGCAGGGACAGGCGCGCGTGATGCGCTTCCGCGTCACGGGGATCTACGAAAGCGGCATGGCGGAGTACGATGACGTCTACGCCTTCACCGACCTTGCGGACGCCCAGTCCCTTTTTCAGCTCGGTGACGCTGTCACGGGGTACGATCTCCTCCTGACGCACGTCGACAGCGCCTCCGCGGTGGCGGAGCAGGTCCAGGACCTCCTGGGGTATCCGCACTACGGCAGGACCGTCTTCGATACGTACCGGAACCTGTTCAGCTGGATCGACCTGCAGAAGAAACCCGTCCCCCTGATCCTCGGCCTCATCATCATCGTCGCCACGGTCAACATCATCGGCACGCTCCTCATGATGGTCCTCGACAAGACGCGGGAGATCGGCGTGCTCGCCGCCATGGGGGCTTCCCCGTGGGGGATCACCCGGATTTTCGTCCGCCAGGGGATGACGATCGCCCTGGCCGGCACCGCGCTGGGCAACGCGCTTGCCTTCGCCCTCTGCTACGCCCAGCTGGAATTCAAGTTTTTCAGGCTCCCGAGCGACATCTATTTCATGACGTCGGTCCCGATCCTCCTCCGCCCGGAGTACTTTCTCCTTGTATCGGGCGCCACGCTCGTCCTGTGCTTTGCAAGCTCCATGCTCCCGGCAAGGCTCGCCTCACGCCTGCACCCGGTCAGCGCGATCAGGTTCTCCTGACATGGGATACGAGAGATTCATAGCGCAGCGGTACCTGAGGTCGAAGCGCCAGCTCAGGTTCATCAACATCATCATGATGGTGTCGGTTATCGGGATCACCGTCGGGGTGGCGGCCCTGACGATCGTGCTCTCGGTCTTCAACGGGTTCAACAGCGTCGTGACGAACGTCCTTGTGGGATTCGACCCCCACATCAGGATCGAGGCAGCGCGCGGGCGCGGCATGCAGGTCACCGACAGCCTCCTGGAATCCGTCAGGGCCGACTCCCGTGTCGCCGCCGCCGCACCCTACATCGCAAGCAAGGCCCTCCTGCTGACTCCCCACGTGAACAGGGTCGTCCTTGTCAAGGGGGTCATCGACTCGACGATCGACCAGGTCTCCGGCGTCAGGAGCCGGACGGTGCTCGGGTCATTCCGGCTCCGCGACACCCCCGAAAGCGGCGGCATCGTTCTCGGCATGGCGCTCGCCGACAGGATGGGGACGATGGTGGGCTCCGAACTGACGATCGTCAGCCCGGTGGGGGTTGACGCCATGATGACGCAGTTCGGCGAGCCGCTCACCCGGAGGTGCACGGTTTCGGGAATTTACGATTCCAACAACAAAGACTATGACGCGCACTACGCGTTCATCTCGCTCGAATCTGCGCGCCAGCTCTTTCAGTACGGCGACCGGTACAGCGGGATCGAACTCCGACTCCACGACCTCGGGGAAGCCGACAACGTCAAGCACGCGCTCGAGGCGCGGCTGGGCGACGGGTACACGGTCTCCACGTGGTACGATCTTCACCGTGACCTCTACTCGGTGATGAAAATCGAGCGGTGGACGGCGTACATCATCCTCTGCCTTATCGTGGGGGTCGCCACGTTCAACGTCCTTGGTTCGCTCACGATGGGGATCATCGAAAAGAGGCGCGACATCGGGATCCTCAAAGCGCTCGGGGCGACGAGGACGAGCATCATCCGGATTTTCATGTTCGAGGGGATCCTCGTGGGAATGCTGGGAACGGCCGCCGGCGTCCTTATCGGGGTCGTCGTCTGTCTCCTGCAGATCCGGTACAGCCTCTTCCCGCTCGACCCGACCGTGTACATCATCCCGGCAATCCCGGTCGAGCTGAGGTGGACGGACTTCGTCGCCGTCGTCCTGGCTTCCATGACGCTCAGCACGCTCGCGTCGCTTCATCCTGCACGGAGGGCCGCACGCCTCCTGCCGGTCGATTCCATCCGCTGGGAGTAGCGCAATGAAACAGACAGGCGACTCGGTCATCGACGTCCGGCAGGTGACGAAGACGTTTTCTTCGGGTGAGGGGAGGGACGGGAAACTCGTCGTCCTGCGCGGGATCAGCCTCGACGTCCGCAAGGGGGAGATTATCGCTGTCGTCGGCGCGTCCGGGGCAGGGAAGAGCACGCTGCTCCATATCATCGGCACGCTGGAGAAACCGACATCGGGAACCGTTGTGTACGAAGGGGCGGATGTCTTCGCCATGGGGGACGAGGAACTGGCAAAGTTCCGGAACCGCCGGATAGGGTTCATATTCCAGTTTCACCATCTCCTCCCGGAGTTCACCGCCCTCGAAAACGTCGCCATGCCGGCCCTCATACAGGGGAGGAAGCTCTCCGAAGTAAGGGCGCTCTGCCTCGATCTGCTCCGGGAAGTCGGGCTCGAAGGGAGGATCGATCAGAAGCCCCCCAGGCTTTCCGGGGGAGAGCAGCAGCGGGTGGCGGTCGCCCGGGCCCTTGTGAACTCCCCCAAAGTCATACTGGCAGACGAGCCCTCGGGGAACCTGGACAGTGAAAATGCCCGGAATTTGCACCGTTTGATATGGGATCTGAGCAGAAACAGGGGGCAGACGTTCATCGTCGTGACACACAATGAATCCCTTGCGAGACAGGCTGACAGAATCGTCCATATTGCCGACGGTGTCATACGCGGACATTAGTTGAAAAAGGACTTGACAATATCCTTAATTTGTCTAAATTGGGAGTTGACCTTTACGACAGTTTCTCCCCTGACTGTTGTATGGTACATGGTCAAGCCCGGCGTTCCCCCCAACGCTGGGCTTTTTATTACACGCCGAACACGAGGAGCCAAAAAAGTGGCAAAACCAATCAGGAAAAAAGAGCAGAAACACCGATCCCTCACCAGTGAACCCCTCCCCCTGGGGAAGGAGAATTTCATGATACTGGGAGCCGGCATACTTGTGATCGTCGCCGGCTATATCGCGATGCTGGAGGGGTCCGTCGAAGGGTTCCTTCCGCTTGTCCTCTCGCCGATTCTCCTTGTGGCGGGCTACTGCGTGATTATCCCGGTCGGCATCATGTACCGGAAATCCACACCGAAGGAACCGGCGATCCCGTCAGCAGCCGAGCCGCAAAAACAGGGCTGAGCAGACAGTAACAAGACTCTTTCACGCCATGGCCGTTCAACCTGGGCTCCTGTTCCGCAGGACGGCCCTTTTCATCCTCCTCATTGCCGCCGGGCCTGCAGCTCCTGCCGCATTCGCCCAGACGAAGCCGGCGGAATTCCGGTCGTTCCTCTCGCAGTATACCGGCAGGGAGATACTCCTCATCACGATGTCTTCGGACTCGCTTCAGTTCGCCGACGCCGATTCGACACAGAGGTTCGTCGTCGTCCTTGACGAAATCGGCGACGATGTCCTTCTCGTCCACAGGACGACGGGGACAGACAGGCGATCGTTTGCGTACCCGATTTCGGAGATACGGCGGATCACATATCTCTTCGGCGGACGCCCCTACAGGCGGATCGTCGTCGAGATGTTCTGAGCGCCGTTTCCCGGCACCCGCCTTGAAAATCATGCGTTTTTTGCGTACGTTTGGTGATTGATTCCAGGATCCGAATGAAAGGACTGCGGCATTTTCTGTTCGGATGTGTCGCGGCAACCGGGATGCTCCAGGGGCTTCACGCCCAGGATTCCGCCGCGACGGCAACGAACATGCGTGTGTACCAGTCCCTGGCGGCATCGATGGCCGATAGCGCCGCAGGTTTGGTTCCTGCAGCGGACTCCCCGCGCGTCGCCGTGCATATCGCGCCCGCGGATGTCGCCTGGTTCCTCCAGGACGCCGTGGAGCGGCCATTCAGGACGAAGGGCTTCAGGATCTCCGCCAACGATTCCGGCGCCTACGGGATGGAGTTCGGCGCTGTCGGCATGAAGGTTCGCTACGCAAATGTCCGGAGAAACGGAATATTCGGCGCTCGGGTTCTCGACAGGTCGGTCGTCCTGACGGCGCGGATCCGGATCGTGGACCGCGCGCGCGGTTCTCTCCTCCTGAGCGGGGAGAGGGAGTCCTCGTACGAGGATACCATACCCCTTTCACAGGTTGAGGTGATCGAGCATGCGGCCGTTCCCGCGACCCGGGGGACGCTCCCTCCCGAGGACTTCTTTTCCGGGCTGGTTGAGCCGCTGGTTATCGTCGGGGCCGTGGCGGTTGCGATATTCCTTCTCTTTACCGTGCGGAGTTGATGGCCCCGGATCCCACGGCCGGTGAACGCTGGCTCCGGGGTGCGGGCCTCGCGGCTTTTGTGCTCTGCCTCTGCTGGGCGCTCCTGCTGGACCGTTCCGCCGGGCGCCGCGCCGGAGAGAGTTTACAGAGCAACGGACCCGGGGGATTCACCGAAATCCGCATTCTCGCGCTCGGGGACATCAATCTCGGACGGAGGGTCGGGCAGGTGATCCTCTCGGGGGACACGCTCTACCCGTTTTCCCGTGTTGCCGACACGCTCCGCGGATATGACGTGGTGTTTGCAAACCTCGAGTCGAATATCTCGGATCAGAAAGGGCGGACCGAGAACCCGGGAAACAACATGATATTCACCGCCCCGCCGGCTGCGGCGCAATCATTGAAGCAGGCGGGTATACGGGTGGTGGCGACCGCGAACAACCACGCACTCGATTTCGGGGTTTCGGCGCGGGACCAGACGCTCCGGTACCTTGACAGCGCGGGGATCGCACACAGCGGGACGCCGAAGCCCGATGAGGCGCTCTATCATCCGGCACTCCTCAGGGCACAGGGGATCCGGATGGCGTTTTTCGCCGTCACCGATCTGATGAACGGGGGGGGCGTGAAGTGGCGCGATCTTGTCGCTCCTGCGGACACCGCCGGACTCCTCCCGGCAATACGGGCGGTCAGGGAGAGCACCGACGTCGTCGTGGTCAGCTACCACGGGGGGGTCGAATACGCGCCGGAGGCCTCCGCAAGGACCCGTGAGTTTGCCCGGCAGGTGCTTGATGGGGGCGCAGACATCGTGCTGGGGCATCACCCCCACGTCCCGTACGGGATCGACTTGCACGGGGGGAAGGTGGCGGTCCATTCGCTCGGGAATTTTGTCTTCATGCAGCCCGACCGTTACTGGACGCGGTACAGTTTTGCGGTCTCGTTCGCAATCGTCCGCGACGCGACAGGGACGCGCATCCGTTCTCTGCGCGCGCTCCCTCTCCGCGCCGGCTTTCAGCCGGAATTTCTGGCGCCCGGACGCGAGGCTGACAGCGTCATGGATCGCGTCCGGCTCTTATCATCACAGGATGTCCAGGAGCATAGGCAATGATGAAAACGATTTTCCCGCTGGCGCTCGTCGTGGCAGCCCTCGTTGCGGCAGGCTGCGGTTCGAGCGAACAGACCGCAACGCTCAATGCGGACGAACGCTTCGAGAAGGCAAAGGCCCTCTACGACAAAGAGGACTACCTCGACGCCATCAACGAATTCACCATCGTCACGCTCCAGTTCCAGGGGAGCCAGCACGCAGCCGACGCGCAGTTCTACCTGGGTGAATGCCGGTTTCACCGCGGCGAGTACCTCCTCGCCGCCTTCGAGTTCGGCGTCCTGAAACGGAGCTACCCGGCGAGCCCGCGCGTGCCCGAAGCCCAGTACAAGCTCGCGCTGTCGTATTTCGAGCTCTCGCCCCGGTCCTCGCTCGATCAGCAGTACACGCGCAAGGCGATCGACGAATTCCAGTCGTTCGTCGAGTACTACCCGACGAATCCGCTCGCCTCCGACGCCGAGGCCAAAATCAAGGAGCTGGACGGGAAGCTCGCCAGGAAGCTGTACGAAGCCGCCCGCCAGTACGTTATCCTCG
>DATJPH010000041.1:0-5909 GCA_035506475.1 Bacteroidota bacterium
AACGAGGCCCTCGGCGGTCCGCCGCTCCACGCACGGCCTGCGGCCACGTTCAGGGCGAGCTCGCTCGTCATGACGCCGCTTAAGGCCGGGGCGAGGTTCGTGATGGGGCATTTCAGCGCGCCGGTCACGGCCCTGTACCAGAAGTCGACGTTCGTCCGGAACCTGATGAAACAGACGGAGGCGAGGATGAAGACGACGCCGGGCGGGGAGGAGATCGACATGTTCGCGCGGAAAACCCGCTACACGGTGAAGAAAGCCGGGGAGATCCTGGGATACCGGCCCGCCGTGAGCCTGGAACGGGGCCTTGCCATGAGCGTGAAGTGGCTCGCCCATGAATTCCAGTTATTCAGGAAAGAGTGATGTTCAACGACATCATGAAAAGGATCGCCAAGAACACGTCGATCCTTCTCTTCCAGCAGGTCATCACGTGGGCGTCGACATTCCTGTTGATGCTCTTCCTCCCTCGCTATCTCGGGCCGGTGGAGTTCGGCAGGCTCTACCTCGCCCAGTCGGTCCGGGATATATTCCTGATCTTTGTCACGTTCGGGGGGAACTACCTCGTGGCAAAGGCGGTCTCGCGGGAGAAGGAGAGGACGGGGCAGATCCTGACGGACATCGTTGCCATGCGGTTCACATTCGCGGTGATCTCGCTGGCCGCGATGATGGCGTTCGCCTCGTACGTGGGATACCCGGAGGAGGTGCGCGTCATGGTCCTCGTCTTCGGCGTGGGGATGCTCTGGCAGGGGGCGCTGACGACCCTCTTCGGCTGTTTCATGGGGCACGAGCTTATCAAATACACCTCGGTGGGATCGATCACCGAGCGCGTCTTCGTCAGCATCGTGGCCGTCGCGGCGATCCTCTACGGCGCCGGGGCGACGACGGTGAGCATCATCATCGTCGTTGGCACGCTCATTAATTTCATCATCCTTGTCCGCTATTCGAAGATCATCATCCCGTCGCTCCCCCTCCCCCGCTGGTCGGGGGTGAAACAGCAGGCGAAAAGCGGCATCCCGTACTTCATGTTCACGGTTTTCTCGACGATCTACTACAGGATCGACACGCTGATGCTTTCCAAGCTCGCGCCCGAGGCGGTCGTCGGGTGGTACGGGGGGGCCTACCGGCTGTTCGACGTCTGGAATTTCTTCCCGGCGATACTCACAACGACGGTCTACCCGGTCCTCTCGCGGCTCTGGTCGGAAGGTGAGGCACAGCACAAGCGGACGATGCATAAAAGCCTCGAAATCATGCTCATCGTCGGCGTCCCCTTGAGTTTCGGGGCGATTTACTTTGCCGAAAACATCATCGGCCTCTTTTACGGGCTCAAGGCGTACGGACCCTCCGTTCCTGTGCTCCAGATCCTATCGGCGGGGTTGATATTCCTGTATATTGACATGTCGCTGGGGACTACGCTCCTCTCGTCGGACAAACAGAAGCAGATGTCGCTGATTTCGCTCTTTGCCATACCGTTGAACGTCGGACTGAACTATCTCCTGATCCCGTATTTCCAGGGCGCGCGGGGAAACGGCGGGATCGGCTCGGCCCTGACGACGATGCTGACCGAGATGTTCGTCATGACCGCGATGCTCA
Source organism: Bacteroidota bacterium (assembly GCA_035506475.1). Taxonomy (GTDB): domain Bacteria; phylum Bacteroidota; class Ignavibacteria; order UBA10030; family UBA6906; genus Fen-1273. The sequence goes on from DATJPH010000041.1 coordinate 1,588, forward strand.
CCCAGCTGCCGAAAGGGATGCTGAAGGGCTTCAGGTTCTCCGTCCCGCTGAAGATCGTCTTTGCGGCGGGGGCGATGATCGGGCTGCTGGCGCTGGGGCGGATTGCCGGGGTGTACTGGCTGGTGCTCGTGGTGCTGGGGCCGGCCATCTATTTCCCGCTCCTGTACGTGACGCGGACGTTCGAAGTCCAGGAGCAGGACATGATCCGCTCGCTCTTCACCCGGGAGGGTCTGGCAAAGATCGCCAGGGTGCTGAAGCCCGGGCACGTCAAGTAAACATGTAACGGCCACTTTCTCTCACTAATCGTTCTTCGGGACATATGGGCAACCAGCCTCACCCCGCCGCGGCGGGGAAAAAACTGAATCTGCATGCCGGCGACCTTGTGCAGGTGAAAAGTTACGACGAGATACGCGCGATGCTCGACGCGGACGGGACGTACGCCGGGCTCCCCTTTATGCCGGAGATGAGAAAATTCTGCGGCAGGAAAGTCCGCGTGGCGAAGCGGGCGAACCGCTTCTGCTATGAAGGCTCCCGGATGAGGATCATGAAGGACACCGTCTTCCTTGAGGGGATGCGGTGCGACGGGCTCTCGCACGACGGGTGCAACAAGGCCTGCATGGTCTTCTGGAACGAAGACCTCCTCACGCGCGCCGACGGCGAGCCGACGACGGACCCGTACCCGGCCGAGTCGGCGCTCCCCTCGGCCGAGGGGTGGGTGACGAAGGAGGGGGACAGGTATTACTGCCAGTCGTCGCAGCTCGCGAACGCGACGCAGGACTGGAAGCATTCGAATTTCAAGCCGTTCGTCGAGGACATCACGAGCGGGAACATGACCGTGTGGGAGCTCACGAAGGCCCTCTGGATCACGTTCGCGCGGATGTTCGGGCCCCGCTCGTACCTGAAGGTCTGCGGCGACCTCTTCGGGGTGCTCTCCAAGACCCCCGGCGTCAGCCTCGGGCTCCAGCCCGGCGAGTGGGTCCAGGTCAAGAGCGCCGAGGAGATCATGGCGACGCTCGACAAGGCGGGCCGCAACCGCGGGATGCAGTTCGCGCCCGAGATGCTTGAGCACTGCGGGAAGAAGTACCAGGTCCTTCACCGGGTCGAGAAGATCATACTGGAGCGTTCCGGCATGATGCAGCCGCTCAAGGACACGGTGATCCTGAAAAACGTCGGGTGCGGAGGCGCGTGCCGCAAGGGATGCCCGCGCGATACGTATCCGTTCTGGCGCGAAGCCTGGCTGACGCGCGTCCCCTGACGACGACGGACAACGACAATGCAAAAACTGGGATTCCGGATTCCCGACGGGGCGCCCCTGCGCGTCCTCTGCCTGGGCGCACACTGCGACGATATCGAGATCGGCTGCGGCGGGACGATCCTTGAGCTTGCAAAGTCCCACCCGTCGCTCGAGATCCACTGGGTGGTCTTCGGCTCGACCCCGGTCCGGGCGGCCGAGGCAAAGGCATGCGCGGCGATGTTCCTCCGCGGCCTGGAGCACACGAATGTCGTGATCCGGAGCCACAGGGACGGGTTTTTCCCCGCCGAGTGGGTCGCCATCAAGGAGTACTTCGAGGAGATCAAGAAGGAGTTCGAGCCGGACGTCGTCTTCACCCACTACAGGGACGACCGCCACCAGGACCACCGCGTCCTGTCGGACCTTGCGTGGAATACGTTCCGGAACCACATGATCCTCGAATACGAGGTCCCGAAGTATGACGGGGATCTCGGTGTGCCGAATTTCTTTGTCCCCCTCTCGCCGGAGTCGAGCGCGGCGAAAGTAAAGTACGTCCTTGATGCGTTCCATTCGCAGAGCACGAAACACTGGCTGACCGAAGACACGCTGACGGCTCTCCTGCGGCTCCGCGGCATCGAATCGGGGGGGACCGCCCGGCACGCCGAGGCCTTCTACTGCAGAAAGGTCATACTGGGATGAGCACGCCGAGAGTCAGCATAGGGATACCGCTCTACAACGCGGAACGCTACCTGAGGTTCTGCCTGGACGGCGTGGCCGCGCAGACCTATCGCGATCTCGAGGTCGTGATCGCCGACAACGCCTCGACCGACAGGACGGGGGAGATCTGCCGGGAGTACGCCTCGCGCGACAGCCGGTTCCGCTATGTCCGGAACGAGAAGAATCTCGGGGCGGCGAGGAATTTCAACCTCGTCTTCGAGCTGTCGAAAGGGGAGTACTTCCGGTGGGCCGCCTACGACGACATCATGGCGCCGCGCGCGGTGGAAGCCTGCGCCGCAGCGCTCGACGCCGACCCGTCGCTCGCGCTGGCGTACCCGAAGACGGTGATCATCAACGAGGAGGGTGCCGAGATCGAGCGGTACGACGACGACTACGTCTTCGCCGATCCGGACCCGGCGCGCCGCTTCGCGCGCTTCCTCCGCGTGGTGGACGAGCGGAACTGCAACCCGCTGTTCGGGCTGATGCGGCGCGACCTCCTTGCCAGGACGATGCTCCTGGGGAGCTACCATTCGGCCGACAAGGTGCTCCTTGCCCAGATGGTGCTCCTGGGGAGGTTCGCGGAGGTCCCCGAATATCTCTTCTACCGGCGCTACCACGCGCTGGGCTCGGTCCACGTGAACAGGACGGCCCGGGCGTTTGCGGCCTGGTTCGACACCGGGCGGGCGGGGCACATGACGTTCCCCCGCTGGCGGCGGCTCGCGGAGCTCCTCAAGTCGATCGGCCGCTCGCACCTGAGCGTCGCGCAGAGGGCGCGGTGCACGCTCTCGCTCATCATGTTCTACATGAAGCCGGACAAATGGAAAATGCTCGTCGCCTCGGCGGCGGGGAACGTTGTGGGTCTCCTCAGCGGCAAGCGGATGGTCCACGGCAAGCTGTCGGTTCCCGATCAGCCAGCAAGAGTCAAATGAACAACAAGGGAAGGAACAATGATCAAATCAGGAAATGAGATCGTCCACGAGGACCTTGAATACATCTGCACGAACCTGAGCGAGGAGTTCGGCCGGATCGCCGGGAAGAACCTCCTCATCACGGGGGGGGCGGGGTTCCTGGGATTCTACCTCGTGCAGGCGGCGCTCCACTGGAACACGAAGGCTCCCGCGGGGAAGAAGATCCGTGTCACGGTATTCGACAACTATATCCGCGGCGTTCCCGCGTGGCTGACGGCGCTCAAGGGGAATCCCGACCTGCGCCTTGTCACGCACAACATGATCCAGCCCCTCCCGGAGGGGATGGGGGATTTCCAGTACATCATACACGCCGCGGGGATCGCCTCGCCGATCTATTACCGGCTCCATCCGATCGAGACGATGGACGCGAACATCACGGGGCTGAGAAACCTCCTCGACTACGCGGTGCGGCAGAACGGGGAGGGGAAGACCGTCGAAGGGTTCCTCTACTATTCGAGCAGCGAGATCTACGGCGACCCCGCTCCGGAGAGCATCCCGACGCCGGAAGACTACAGGGGAAACGTCTCGTGCACCGGCCCGAGGGCCTGCTACGACGAATCGAAGCGGTACGGTGAGACGCTCTGCGTCAATTTTGCGCGGCAGCACGACGTGCACGTGACAATGGCCCGCCCGTTCAATAATTACGGGCCGGGGCTCAAGATCACCGACAAGAGGGTCCTCCCGGATTTCGCCTCCAACGTTCTTGCCGGCAAGGATATCGTCATGCTCTCCGACGGCTCGCCGAAACGGACGTTCTGCTACTCGGCCGACGCCATCGTGGGCTACTACAAGGTCCTTGTGAAAGGGAGGAGCGGCGAGCCGTACAACGTGGGGGTCGAATCGCCGGAGATCTCGATGTACGAACTGGCGCAGAAAGTTGTCGCGACGGCCTCCGACCTCTTCGGGTACAAGGGGAAGATCGTCCGCCAGACGAGCGCCGAGAAGGACTATCTGACCGACAACCCCAACCGCCGCTGCCCCGTGATCGCCAAGGCGAGGAAAGACCTCGGCTACAACCCGACGATCCTCGTGGACGAGGGGCTCAGGCGCGCCATGCAGTGGTACAACGACAATCGCCAGGCGGAGGACGCATAATGAATGTCTCAGTTATCGGTACAGGCTATGTAGGGATCGTCACGGGTGTCTGTCTCGCGGACAAGGGGCACGCGGTGACCTGCGTCGACGTCGACGCGGAGAAGGTGGAACGGATCATGAAGGGGGAGCCCCCGATATTCGAGCTGGGGCTCGAGGAGCTCCTGAAGAAGACGGTCGGACGGACACTCGACGCGACGACCGACCTGCGCGCCGCGGTCATGGGGAGCGAGCTGACGCTGATCGCCGTCGGCACGCCGTTTGACGGGAGAGAGATCGACCTGACGTTCGTCCGGGAAGTGGCGCGCCAGATC
>DATJPH010000042.1:0-4045 GCA_035506475.1 Bacteroidota bacterium
GGGCCTCCTCGCGCTTCCCCGCGTACATCGCGTCGAGCGCCGGGAGCTTTTTCATGAACGCCTCAACGCTCCCCCCGCGGCGCATGCCTGCCGGGATCAGGGCTCTGACACGGATGTCCTTCATCTCCAGCGGGTGTCCCGACTCACGCGCAAGGATGAGGAGCTTCCTTCCGACGTCCGCGCCGTTGAGGTCATCCCGCGGATCCGGCTCCGTGTACCCCTTCCTGCGTGCTTCGCCCACGACATCGGCAAAGGACCGTCCCCCGGTAAACGTATTGAAAAGGTAGGAGAGCGTCCCGGAGAGGACCCCGTCGATACGCAGTATCCTGTCCCCGCCGGCGATGAGGTCGTTGATCGTGTTGATGATCGGAAGTCCCGCCCCCACGTTGGTCTCGTAAAGGAAGCGGACGTTGTGCCGGAGGGCTGTCCGGTGCAGACGGTCGTAGAGGGCGAACCGGCCGGCGTTCGCTTTCTTGTTCGGCGTGACAATGGAGATGCTGGATTCCAGCACCTCCCTGTAGTGTGCGACGAGCGCGTCGCTCGCCGTGCAGTCGACAAACACGCTGTTGGGAAGGTTCATCCCGCGCATCCGGCGGACAAATGCCGCCAGGTTCATCGCGGTTCCCCCCTCGGCCAGCTTCCGGCGCCACTGTCCCGGCAGGGATGCGGTTCCGTCGAAGACCATCTTCCGGCTGTTTGCCACGGCCTCCACGCGGACGTCGAGCGACTGGGCGCGGAGGAGGAACTCACGCTGCGCCGCGATCTGCCGGAGGAGCGCCCCGCCGATCAGGCCGGTCCCGACGACGAACAGGTGGAGCGACTTGGATCCGGAAAGGAAGAACGCGTCGTGGAGCGCGTTCAGGGCCTTCGCCTCGTCGGCCTTCGAGACGATCGTGGAGATGTTCAGCTCGGAGGACCCCTGCGCGATGGCGACGACGTTGATGCCGTTGCGCCCAAGCGCCTGGAAGAGCTTCCCGGAGATCCCCGTCTTCTTCCTCATGTTCCCGCCGACGACGGCAACCGCCGAGAGGTCTCCTTCAATCACCACGCTGTCGATCTGGTGTTCGCGGATTTCAAACCGGAGCTCGTGTTCGATGAGCCTCCTTGCCGCCTGCGCCGATCCGGGGTGCACGGCAAGGCAGAGCGAGTACTCGGACGAGGCCTGCGTGACCATCAGGACGTTGATCTCCTCCTCCGCAAGGGCGCTGAACACCCGCCGGCCTATCCCCGCAATCCCCGTCATCCCGCTCCCCTGTATCCGCAGGAGCGCGACCTCGTCGATCGAGGAGATCCCCTTGATGAGGAACCCTGCGGAGGAGTCACGTTTGCCGATCAGGGTCCCTCCGAACGAGGGGTTGAACGTGTTTCTGATCCTGATGGGGATGTTCTTATCGAGCGCGGGCTGCATTGTCGGCGGATGAATCACCTTCGCCCCGAAATGCGACATCTCCATCGCCTCTTCGTATGTCATCCGCGGGATGGAGAACGCTTTCTCGACCTTCCGTGGATCGGCGGTCATGACGCCGTCGACGTCCGTCCAGATTTCGATCTCCTTCGCCCCCAGGGCGGCGCCGTATATCGAGGCCGTGAGGTCCGAGCCTCCCCGGCCTATCGTCACCGTGTCGTTGTCCGTCGTGGAGGCCACGAACCCGCTCGCGCACTGGAGCCCGCGGTGCTTCTGGAAGTACTGCCGTATCAGGTGGGTCGTGAGGTCATGTTTAACCTTTCCCGCGCCGAACGTGTCGTCCGTCTTGATCAGGGCCCTGCTGTCGACGCCCGAGCAGGGGACACCCGCCGCGTTCAACGCCGCCGCGATGATCGAGGTCGAGAGCACCTCCCCGAAGCTCATGATGTAGTCCAGCGTCCGCGGGGTCAGCTCCTCCGTGAACAGTATGCCGTGCAGCACGCTGGAGAGGTCGGCAAGCTGTGCGCGGACAAAGCGCTCGTCGCGGCGCCGGGCCCGGGCCGGCACGAGCTCGGCCAGTGCCTGGATGTGCCTGTCCCTGATCTTCTTCAACCCGGCAAGGTACTTCCTGTCCCCCCGGGCGGCAAGCTTCCCCGTGGCGATGATCTGGTCTGTGATCCCCTCGAACGCAGAGAACACCGCGACAAGGTTCCTGTGGCGGGCACGCGCCCGGGCGATGATCGCGATGACGTTCCGGATCCTCTCCGGCGAGCCGACGGACGAACCGCCGAATTTCATCACATGCATGGAATGCCCCTTTACATGAAAAAAACCGGCCTCAAGTCGCTGAAGTCGGTCTTCCGGATACAGCAAGGATGAACCAACCTCACCCGCCCCTTGTGGGGAACGTGGGGGTGGTCGCAGGGTGAGACAGAATGAATGTACACATGGTGGTCATGCTTTCAACGTAGCATTTTGGAGGGTCATTGTCAACACGGGAGGGCCGGGAAACCGCCCCCCCGTTCAGTATGCGCCCCTGCCGAAGAGGACCACGGGGATCGTGGCAAAGAGGATTTCGAGATCGAACATGATGGATTGATTCTCGAAGTAGTAGAGATCGAGCAGGACCATCTCCTTGAACGGCACCTCCCGCCTGCCGGAGATCTGCCACAACCCGGTCATGCCCGGGCGGACTTTCTCCCGGATGTGATAGTAGTCGGCGTACAGGCTCGTCTTTTCGATGTTTTCCAGATCGCTCAGCGGGAGCGGCCTCGGGCCCACAAGTGACATGTCGCCGCGCAGCACGTTGATCAGCTGGGGGAATTCGTCGATGCTGAACTTCCTTATCCATTTCCCCACGCGCGTTACCCTTGGGTCGTTCTTCATGAAGAAGAGCCCGGCAGAAGTCTCATTGGCGCTGTTAAGCCGGCGCTGCTCGGACTCTGCGTTCTTCCTCATGCTCCTGAATTTCACGAACTCAAACCGGGTTCCCACGTGCGACAGGCCCCTGGTCTGCCGGAAGAAGACGGGGCGCCCGTCCTCAAGAAGTATCGCAAGCGCGACCACCAGGAAGACCGGCGAAAGGAGACCAAGGATGAGGAGGCTCCCCGCGATATCGAAGCATCGTTTGAGCCGCCACTTCGCCCTCGAGATCGTGATCCTCGGCGGGGCATGCAGGGGGATCCCGGCAACGTCTTTTACCCGTGCAAAGCGGAGGAGCTCTTCGGATTCGGAGGAGATGACCTTCAGCTTCACGTCGTTCTCATGACACGCCCTCAGGATCCTGGAGAACCCCGCCGTCGACGGCTTCACCATCGGCACGAAGACGCGTTCGATCCCTTCCGATTCAATCGCCCGTTCGATCTGCTCCAGCGGATAGCAGGGGAGGTGCGGGCGTTCGTCAGCCGTCCGCCGCGCGAGAAGATTCGCGAAATGGTTCTGGAGCGTGCACCCGGCCATCACGCAGCGGCTCCCCCCGCTCGAGGAGCAGACAAGCCCCCGGACGTCGTACCCGAGCTCTGGAAACATCGTGAAACGGTCGAAAATCGTCGGGCCCGTGCCGTTCCAGTTCACAATCAACGCGTTGTGGCGCCCGTACCCTCTCCTCTGCATGATCTCCGTTATCTGCCTGAGCAGGATTCTGCCGAGCATGTAGAATACAGGGGTCAACACAAGGAAGAACCCTGTAAACCTCGGGGTGAACTCCTCCCCCAGCGCGAGGTACATTCCGCAGACGATGATCGCCACAGCGTAGAGGTAGGCCCTCGCGGCGTCACGGTATTGATCTGAATGGGGGATCCGGCAGGCAGAGCGGTATACCCCTGAAATGAGGGCCGTACAGATGATCGCAGCACACGAGCCCGCGATCATCAGTGCCGCCTCGCCCGGACTGATCAGCTTGAGACCGGCGAACTGCGACCGGATAGCATACGCCGTCCCCCCGGCCAGGAGGACAGACGCGGAGTCGATCGCAACGGCCGCAAGTATGTACAAAGGACGCCAGTTTCTCTGCAGGCGGGATTTCTTTGCCGTCTTCGGCGGATGGCGGAACGCCGGCCGGGGTGACCTGCGCGCTTTCCGCCGGGGCACTCCCAGTATGGCTGCGCGGGTTTCGTATGATGTCATTTCCACCGCCGATTC
>DATJPH010000043.1:0-4880 GCA_035506475.1 Bacteroidota bacterium
GGGCTCATCGTCTGCATCACGGAGGGGGTGCCGACGCGCGACATGCTCCGCGTCTACGATTTCGTCCGCGCGAAGAACATCCGCCTGATCGGCCCCAACTGCCCCGGGATCATCTCCCCGGGCCTCTGCAAGGTCGGCATCATGCCGGGCTTCATTCACACAAGGGGGAGGGTCGGCGTCATCTCCCGGAGCGGCACGCTGACGTACGAGGCGGTGTGGCAGCTGAGTGAGCGGGGGATCGGGCAGTCGACGTGCATCGGGATCGGCGGCGATCCGGTCGTGGGCACCCGGTTCATCGACGCCGTGGAGCTCTTCAACGAGGATCCCGGGACCGACGCGGTGATCATGATCGGCGAGATCGGCGGGACCGCGGAGGAGGATGCGGCCGCGTACATCAAGAAGAACGTCCGCAAGCCGGTCGTCGGGTTCATCGCCGGGCGGACCGCTCCCCCCGGACGGCGGATGGGGCATGCGGGTGCGATCATCGCCGGGGGGAAAGGGACGGCCGCCGAGAAGATGGCCGCAATGCGGGCTGCCGGGATACAGGTCGTCGAGAGTCCCGCGATGATCGGAGAAACGATGGAAAAGCTGCTCCGGAAACGGGGGCTCATCGGCAAGAGCGCTCCGGCCAAAAAGGGACGAAAGCCGGCGGGGCGGAAACGCGCCGCGGCGAAGAAAAAACGGTGAACACGTCAACGGGAGGAACTGTGGTAGAACGTACGCTTGCAATTCTCAAGCCGGACTGCGTCAAACGCAACCTTGCCGGTGATGTGCTCTCACGGATCGAAAAGGCCGGCTTCCGGATCCTCGGCATGAAGATGGTGAGGCTCACGCCGGAGACCGGGGGCGGGTTCTACGCCGTCCACAGGGGCCGGCCGTTCTTCAACGATCTCGTGGCGTTCATGAGTTCGGGGAAATGCGTCCCCATCGCGCTGGAGAAGGAAAACGCCGTCGCCGACTTCCGCGCCCTCATCGGGGCGACCGATCCGAAGGACGCCGCGCCGGGGACGATCCGCCGTGATTTTGCCTCGAGCAAGGGGGAGAACATCGTGCACGGCTCGGACTCGCCGGAGAACGGCCGGCTCGAGATCGCGTTCTTCTTCTCGGAACGGGAACTGATCCAGAACGCCTGACATGGGTCTCGGGAGCTGGAAAAAACTCTCCGGGTCGGTCATCGCGCACAACGGCTGGTGGGCGTACCGGAGGGACGAGTATGAGCTCCCGTCGGGGAAGCGGGGGGAATATCATTACGTCCATACCAACGGCGCGTCGATGGTCGTCCCCGTGACCCCGGAGGGGAATCTCCTCCTTGTCAACCAGTACCGCTACCTGTGCAGCCGCGAGAGCGTTGAATTTCCGTGCGGTGGGGTCAAGGACGGGGCGTCATATGAAGAGACCGCCGCCCATGAGCTCCGCGAGGAGACAGGGTACACCTCCGGCCGCGTCCTGCTTGCGGGCGAGTTCAACCCGTACAACGGGATCACCGACGAGATATGCAGGGTCTATATCGCGCGCGATCTCGTCTTCGTCGGCGGCGCCCCCGATGAAACCGAGGAATTCGAGCTCGTCGCACTCTCGCCCGGAGAGCTGGAATCGCGCATTGCCTCCGGGAAGATATGGGACGGGATGACGATCGCCGCCTGGGGGATCGTCAGGCACGTGCTCGCCGGGGGCGTCTGACCTTGAGACGGATCGTCCCTCTTCTCTTCGCTCTCCTTTTTTTCCCTCCCGCATGGAGCGGTTCACCCGCCGGCAGGGTCAAAGTCGGCGCGGATCTCCTCCTGGAGAAGCGCATGGACCTCCTCAGCGGGAAGCGCGTCGGGCTCGTCACCAACCAGACGGGGAGAACCGCTTCGGGAGAGTTCCTCCTGGATGCGCTTATCGCACGCCGTGTCGACGTCACGGCCCTCTTCGGCCCGGAGCACGGTATCAGGGGAACCGGCGATGCGGGCGTGGCCGTTCCGGACAGCATTGATGCGAGCACCCGCATTCCCGTTTACTCCCTCTACGGCCGTATCCGGAAGCCGACCCCGGCGATGTTGACGAACGTCGACGTACTCGTCTTCGATATGCAGGACGTCGGCGCGAGATTCTACACGTACCTCAGCACGATGGGTCTCTGCATGGAAGCGGCGGCGGAGAAGGGGATACCGGTCATCGTCCTGGATCGTCCCAACCCCCTCGGGGGAATTCTCACGGACGGTCCGGTCATCCCCGATTCTCTCCGTTCGTTCGTCGGCGCGTTCCCCGTCCCGGTCGTCTACGGGTTGACGATCGGTGAGCTCGCGCTGATGGCCAACGGGGAATCATGGCTTGCCGGGGGAGTCAGGGCGGATCTGACTGTCGTTCCGATGGAAGGCTGGACGCGGCGCATGCGCTGGAGCGACACGGGCCTCACCTGGGTCGCGCCGTCGCCGAACATCAGGCGGCCTGAGACGGCGTATGTCTATCCTGCAACATGCTACCTGGAAGCGACAAACATCTCCGAAGGGCGGGGGACGGAAAATCCTTTTCACACGATCGGAGCGCCGTTCGTGGACGGGCCGAAATTTGCCGCGCTTCTCTCGCGAGTGTGCGCCGACTGTGCGCGTGTGCGCGATGCACGGTTCACGCCGCTGGCGTCTAAGTTCGCCGGGGTCCCCTGTTCGGGCGTTACGATGGACCTCGCCCCGTCCGATTCACTCCGCCCGGTCCGGATCGGCCTGGATATCCTCCGCATCCTCCGGACCATGTGTGGAGACTCTCTTATCGTGAGGGGGCATGGGCTTTCACGTCTCCTGGGCGATCCGGATGCACTCGAGTTGATAAAAAACGGCAAAAGCTCCTCGTTCATCGCGGATCGGTGGGAATCTACCCGGCTCGCCTTCCTTGCCAGAGCCTCCCGGTATCATCTCTATACCGACAGGTAAGACCCCTTCAAAGGACGCGACCCTCAGGAATCTCAGCCTTTCAGGCCGTTTCGATGCCAGATTCCTTGACTTTCCCCCCCTAATTTGTTAGATTTTAACGATTTTTAACTTGCCTTCCCCTATTCTGAGGTGGATATGACCGATGACGTCTCCGGCTCGGTAACGGCAAGGTTGAAACAACTCTTTTTTTCTTTCAACGGGCTCGTTGCGGCGATCGGAGTGGTCGCCCTGATTGCGGGGATTTTCGCGGGTTCCGTCGTGGGGCGCGTCGCGAGCGGCCTGATCGTCATCTCTGCCGGCGTTTACGTGTACGCCTGGTGGCGGACCAACAGGAGAGACGACGAACCCGCACCTCCCCGGAAGGAGGCGCACGATCTGCCGAACCCGGATGGAACCGTGAAGAAACTTCTCTTTGATGACTACCAGACCGCGGCGGGAAAGTACGTGGTCCGGGAGGTGAACGAAGGCGAGCCCGCGGTCGTTCAATATTCCAAGACGGCGCGGCCGGTGGGCCAGTCGCTGAAATCAGAGTCGCTCCGGGAGATGGAGATCCCTGATTTCTTCGACCTCGATTCCGATATCCCGTACAGCGAGGCGGAACCCAAGAGCGAGTTTCACTCTCTCCTGAACAAGGTTCTCCTCGTGTTGAAGGACGTCCTGTTCGCCCATTCGGTGGCGTTCTTCTGGGCCAATCGCGAGAAATCCCAGATGGTGCTGGAGTCGATGGCGACAGACAGCAGGTTGTTCATGAGTGCGAAGCGGTTCGCCATCGGGGACGACATCGTCAGCCAGGTCGCCGCCAACGGGAAACCGCAGCTCCTGGGGCGCGTAAATCCTTCGACGGAAAAGGAGCTGCTCCCCTACTACGAATCGCCGGCATACGTGAAATCGGTCCTGACCGTTCCGGTCTTCTACATGGACCGCGCCCGGGGGATTCTCCCCGTGGGCGCGATCGTCGCTGACAGCAAGGCGGAAGACGCATTCGGGCAGGAGACGCTGGAGCTCCTGGGCCGCTTCACCAAGCTTGTGTCGGCGCTGATCAAGAGCTACACGGACAAGTACGATCTGCTCCTTGACTCGGAGCTCCTCTCTTCGATACGCCGTATGCAGGACCGTGTCCGGTCCGAGCCGGGCGAGCAGGCGATTCTCACGTCGCTCGCCGAGGAAGCGCGCAGGCTGGCGAACTGGGATTTCCTGACGGTCGCCATGTACGACGACGAACGGCGCGGCTGGAGTCTGCAGAAGGTCGTCAACAGGATGGGGGAACCGTACGCGGTGCCCGACCAGCTCATCGACGACGAAGGGAGCATCGTCGGCGCCGTGATCGCGACGAACCGCGTCGTGACGGTTCCCGACATGAATGCGGAGACCCGGTTCCGGTTCCACGCCTCCGAGACGATCGCCAGGCAGGGCTCCTTCGTCTGCATCCCGATCAGCTCGATGAACAGGTGTTACGGAGCGATGACGCTCGAGAGCAAATCTCCCGGTCATTTCTCCGGGAACGAAGTCGAGACAATGTACAGGCTCGTCGAGAACGCCGCCGGCTCGCTTGAAGTCCTGTACATGAACAACATGGCAAAAGAGTATCTTCTGATCGATCCGCTGACCGGATCGCTGACGAGGAAGTACTTTTTGCGCAAGCTTGAAGACGAAGTGCGCAGGGCCGCGGATTTCGGGACCGAGCTCGCATCGGTCTCGATCGCCGTCGACGGGATGGACGAGCACCTTGCCCGGTACGGCCGGGAGGGGTGCGACGGGATACTGAATGAGGCGGTGAAGATTCTCCGGGCGAACATGCGTCCGTACGACGCGATCGGGCGCCTGGAGGGGGACAGGCTGGGGGTGCTGCTTATCAATACGGCCGCCAGCGACGCGTACCTGTGGGCGGAGAAGGTGCGCAAGTCGGTCTCCAGCCACGTCATGAACGTCGGGAAGAGGAGCGTCTCCGTGACCGTCAGCGCCGGCGTGTGC
>DATJPH010000044.1:0-7754 GCA_035506475.1 Bacteroidota bacterium
TCAAGGATGTCCTTTTCGAGCCTCAGGTACAGGTCGTAGACCTTGTTTCCCCCGATGCCTGCTCCCCTGATGTCGAACTTCTCCGGGGGGAGCATCTCCTTGAGGAGCGTGATATACCCTCCCGGTCGTACCCCCGCCTCGGTGATCGAGTCGCCAAAGAAGATGACGCGAAGGGGGGGCGGAGACATCCGTATCGACGTGAGGACGGTGACGGTGAGGATTCCGTACAGAAGGATGCGTTGCATGGCGGGTTCCTGAAAATGTGAGGTGCACGCGTGGTGGCACAATCTAACGGATTGCCCGCGCATATTCAATATTGATTTTTTCCCCGTCCTTCTCTATGTTCAACACCATTCAAAAGGAATGCCCTGTTGCAAGGTTTGCTCGAGATCCTTCCTGAGTATGTCCTCCACTGGATCGTGCTGCGGGGGAAAGAACGCCGTCTGCAGGACAAAGAGACGCTCCTGGCCGAAGGGGAGAAGAACGAATCCCTGTTCATCGTGCTCGACGGGCTCTTCGGTTCGTCCGTGTCAGGTTCCGCGCGCGTGATCGAGCATTTCAGCGCCGGGACCGTGATCGGGGAAACCTCCTTCTTCACTGATCTCGCCTCCCCCGTCTCGGTGGTCGCCCGGGAGCCCTCGCTCGTTCTGGAAATTTCGCGTAACCTCCTTGCGCCAAAGCTCGAGCACGACGCCGTCTACGCCGCGGATTTCTACAGGGCGCTCATGACCGTCGTGGCGGACCGCCTTCACCACACCTCGCGGAGGCTCTCGGCAAGCGAGTCCGCGCTCCACGCGGACCAGAGCAAGGATCCCCGCGTCAGGAAAGCCCAGGAGGAAATCGACGCGTTCAAGAAGCTGATGGTGCACCTCGACAAAGAGGGGATCAGGAACGGGAACATCGCCGAAGAGAGCTACGGCAATTTCATGAACACCGCGCGGGGGCTACTGACGACGTGCCGGGAGGTCCTCGGCGCATCATCGGGACTGAGCGAAGGGGCGAAGACGCAGATCGGCGCACGGCTCCAGCATGAAATGCTCCCGTACGTGCTGACGACGGAGACGGCCGACCGGTTTTACTCCAAGCCCCGGGGGTATGCGGGAGACTATCTTGCCATCCAGAAGATCTACGACAATGTCCCCGGAGGGACAGGCCGGCTCGGACCCCTTGTCGACCGCCTCTTCCTGGATATCGAGCCTTCCCGGGCCGTGCGGAACCGGAGGACGCTCTTTGCCGATGAGATCGTCTCGACGGTCAACGCGAAGCCTGCAGGACCCGTGAACGTGATGTGCATGGCGAGCGGGCCGGCCACGGAGGTGTTCGATGCGTTTGCGCGCCTAGAGGACAAAAGCAGGCTCCGCGTGACGCTCCTGGACATCGACCTCCAGTCGCTCGCCTACGTCGACGAGATCAGGGCGAAACGGAACCTGACGTCGAACATCACGCTTGTCAACGAAAACCTCATCGCGCTCTACCTGGGGAGGAGCAAAACGAAAGTCGAGCCGCAGGACCTGATCTACAGCATCGGGCTCATCGACTACCTCAATGACAGGCTCGTCAACAAGGTCCTCGCCTACTCGTATGAGAACCTCGCGCCGGGGGGGAGGGTCATCCTGGGCAATTTCCATCCCAGCAACCCTGCGAAGGAATTCATGGACTACGTTCTGGAGTGGAACCTGATCCACAGGACGGAGGCGCACATGAACCGGCTCTTCAAGAATTCCCTGTTCGGACGCCCCTGCACGAAAATCCAGTTCGAAGCCCTGGGGATCAACCTGTTTGCGGAGTGCGCGCGCGAGTAGAGGCGCCCGGGCGCGTCCTGCCCGTCACCCGTGGACCTCGCGGCTCTCCCGTGACTCCGCCTCAGCCTCGCGGTCGAACCTGTCGCGGCATTCGGGACAGATGCCGTGCGTGAACTTCACCTCCGAGTGTTTCGCGATGAACGTCTCGATCTGGTGATAGTACCCCTTGTCGTCCCGGATCTTCTTGCACCATGCGCAGATGGGGAGCAGCCCGCCAAGCGTTTTTACGTCGGTCAGGGCCTTCTGTAACTGCAGGATCAGGTCCTCCCGTTCCCTGTCTCCCCGCTTCTTCTGGGTGATGTCCCTGTACAGGACATAGGCCATCCTCGTCCCCCGGCCGTTATCGACGGGGACCGCGATGATGGACACATCCACGAGCTGCCCGTCCTTGCGCAGCCGGGCGCTTTCAAGGCTTACGTTCTCCCCCTTCAGGACGGATGCGAGGGCCCTGCGCGCTTCTTCCCTCCCGCCGGGCGGTATCGTGATCTCCACGATATCCCTGCCGAGCATCTCTTCACGCAAAAAGCCGAACATCTGGCCGAACGCTGCATTTGTGTCGTGGACAATCCCGCTCCCGTCAAGCAGGGCGATCCCTTCTGGGGCGCTCTGGAAAAGACGCTCGAAATGCGATTTCTGAACTCTCAGTTCTTCTTCGACGCTCAGGAGATCGGTGATATCGTGGACCAGGACAAGCCGTGCGCGGTGGTTTTCCCAGTCCACCGGGTGTGAATTGATTTCGACCTGCATGATGGACCCGTCTTTCCTGCAGTGCCGCCATGTGCTTGTCTTTTCTTCCCTGTTGGCCTCCGTGCCGATATGGGTGACGAACGCGGGGACGTCTTCCGCGGGCCGGATGTCTTTGACGGTCATGGCGAGGAATTCTTCCCGGGAGTACCCGTAGTGCTCGACGCTTGCCGGGTTGACCTCGAGTATCGCGAGGGTCCCGGCGTCGTACACCATGATCGGGATCGGGCTGGCTTCGAACAGCTGGTGGTAGCGCTGCTGCGACTCGCGCACGAGCGCCTCGGCCCTCCGGGCCTCGGTGACGTCGCGGTCGATGCCGATCGTGTATTTCTTCCCCCTCATCACGATCGGCATGGCGGTGTATTCGATCACGTTCTCTCTGCCGTCGGGACGTTTCCAGGAAAATGCACCGCGGAACGCGTTCCCGCCCGCGATCGATTTCAGGTTCTGGCCCGAGAGGCTGACCGCGAGACCTTCCGTGTTCCCCGTTGCAAGGAGCTCTTCCCGGGTCCTCCCGGCGAGCTCGGCGTAGCGGGGGTTGCACTCCACGAGCCTCCGCTCGCCGGGGTTGTCCGTCTCTTCGAATATGCTGATGCCGTCCAGGGCGTTCTCGAATATCAGGCGGAGCTTCTCTTCCGACTCCCGGAGGGCCTGTTCGAGCCGCCGTTGCTCGGTCACTTCGGAGTACGTCGTCAGGAACATCTTCCGGCCTGCCTGGATCAGCATCTGCGAGGAGACCTGGAGGAGCTTCTTCACCCCCGACTTCGTCGTAATCGTCGTCTCGGAGACGTGGGGTCCGGGTTGCTCGATCAGCGTTTTCACTCCGTCGAGCGCCGCCTGGTGGTCTGCGGGGTCGGGGTAGAGGAGGCGGGAAAAATCCCCTGCACGATTTGCCTCCTCCGCGCTGTACCCGGTGATCTCCGTCATGCGGGGATTAAAGACCTCGAATCCTCCGCCGGCGTTGCTGAATGTGATCCCTTCCCGGATGGAATTGACGACTGTCTGGAGCCGCTGCTCTCCCAGCTTCAGCGAATCCGCCGCCGATCTCCGTTCTCTGATCTGGCGGCTCATGAACATATACAGGCCGATGATCAGCGCGAAGTTGAGGGACGAACCGAGGATGAGAAAGACGAGCGATCCGTTGAACTCGGCTACCCCTTCAGCTCTTTGCTCCTCGGCCCGCCGTGCCTCCCGGTCCTCAAGCCGGCGGACGACCGCTTCTATGCGCGCCATGGTCTGGTTCGCATCTCCCCCCTGCACGAGTGCGCGGGCGGAATCGGGTTCCCCCTCTCTCATGAACCCGACCATCTGGTTCGAGAGCGCGAGAAGGTGCCCGCTCCGTGCTTCGATGATCTCGAACTCTCCCGGCTCCCCTTTCGACGTGGAGGGGAGCTCCCGGAGAGCCTCGAACCCGCGACGGACGGCTGCACCTCCCTCGACGTACGGCCCGAGGAAGGCGGTGTCGCTTGTGATCACGTACCCGCGGGCTCCCCGCTGGATGTCTTTGAGTGAAGAGACAAGGTCGTCAAGCCGCATGTGCAGGTCATTGGACGCCTCCACGCTCCGCGTGTTCGAAACGTATGAACTCATCCCTATGTACGCAGAGACCGCGATCGCCGCAAAGATGACAAGGGCCAGGGCGAACCCCCCCCTGATCCAGTTGTCGCTCCGGTGTCCGGCGCTGATTGTCGGCGTCTCCATCCTTGCTCCGTAGTGAACATCTCCGCACCGGGGGAGGTACAGAGGCAGCTCCCTCCCCGGCGGGATGAATGTGCGAGAGGTGAAAAGGGCAAACCATATGCCACGTTCGTGTGCCCAAAATGCGCCGGTTTTCCCCTGTTTCCAATGTCCCTTCGTGACGATTCTACAAACGGTACCGATGAAACCAAATCGGGGAGAGCGGCGTTAGGTCAGCATCAGACAAGGGGGTATGATGGAAGTTCTTGAAAAAGCGACGCTCGGCGGAGGCTGCTTCTGGTGCATCGAGGCGGTATTCGAACGGCTGGACGGCGTGCACACGGTCGTCGCCGGGTACGCCGGCGGGAAGAAGAAGAACCCCACGTACGAGGAGGTATGCTCCGGAACGACGGGCCATGCGGAGGTCGCCCAGATTACGTATGATCCCCGGAAGATCACATTCGGCGACATCCTGAATGTCTTCTGGACGGCGCACGACCCGACGACGCTCAACCGTCAGGGAGCCGATGTGGGGGAGCAGTACAGGTCGGTGATATTCTATCATGACGCGGCGCAGAAAGCCGCCGCCGAAGCGTCGCTCGTGAATGCGGGGCGGAACCTCGCTTCCCCGATCGTCACGTCGATCGAGCCGCTGACGGAGTTCTACGAGGCCGAAAACTACCACCAGGACTACTTCCGGAACAATCCCGGCGCGCCGTACTGCATGTTCGTCATCAAGCCGAAGCTCGAGAAGCTGCACCTCGCAAAGGACTGAGAATCCTGCAGGGGGGGGTACGACAGATCCCCTTTGCTTCTCAGGGGACGGTTCGTTAGATTTTCCCCGTCCAACAACATCCTCAGGCCTCTACCTCATGGCGGATCCCTCTTCCTCTCCCCGCCGGAAACACCGGCTTCTGCGCTGGCTGATCGTGATCATGGTGACCCCCGTGATCCTCTTTGCCGTCTACACATGGCTGTCGCTCTCGTGGAGCTATTCGCACGGCGAGAGGGCGGGGTACGTGCAGAAGTTCTCGCAGAAGGGATGGGTGTTCAAGACGTGGGAAGGGGAGCTGGCGATGGTCTCGATCCCCGGGACCATGCCGGAGAAATTCTATTTCAGCGTCCGGAGCGATTCCGTCGCCTCACGTATCAACGCGTCGCTGGGATCGAAAGTGGCCCTCGTCTATGACCAGCACGTCGGGGTGCCCCTGAACTGGTGGGGGGAAACCGAATACTACGTGACCGACGTCAGGGTTCTCGGCGCGGAGGTCCGACCCTGAGCAGGACCGCGCCGTGGCGCGGAACGAAACGGGTGATCCCGTCCCTGAACTCTCCGAGATCCTCCTGGCGCCACAGGTCACGCACGGCCCGGGGCCCCTCCAGCCCCAGTTCCTCCCACGAGACTGCGATGGAGGATTTCCAGTTCCCCCTGTTGAAGAGGCCGACGGCTTTCGAGCCGTCTTCCAGGTCCTTTGCCCAGACTTCGAACTCGCCGCGCTGCCATATGCGGCCGGCCTGCTTCCCCAGCGGATCCTGGTTGACGGCGAGGACCTCGTCGTTGCTGAGGAGGCTGAACGTGAACGCGTCGAGCTGCGTCATGTCGCACCCGATCAGGAGCGGGGCGGCGAGGAGCGACCAGAGCGTGATATGCGTATACTGCTCGTTCGGGGTCAGCCGCGTGGGGTGGAGCCGGGGCCCCCAGCCGACCTTCCCCACGACGAGCATATCCGGATCGTTCCAGTTGCCGGGTTTTGCGTAGGCTTCATGACCTGCCTGCGCAAAACCGATGTCCGACATGCTCTTCCATGTATCTTCGATATCCACCGTCGTGCGCCAGGAATTCCCGCCGATGTCACCCCCCCATTCCCACACGTTCCCCATGCCGTACTGGCAGAGGCTGAAGACGATATCCCTCTGGACCCCGTCAAGCGCCTTCCGCATGACCCGGTACGGCCTCTGGAATGATTCGCGGGTCCGTTCCCTGGCGATCGAGCCGTACGAACACCAGTCGTACTTGAGGTAGTCGATCCCCCACGCCGCGTACTGTGCCGCATCCCGGGTTTCAAACTGGTAGCTCGCGGTGAATCCCGCGCATGTCAGCGGGCCGGGAGAGGAGTAGATCCCGAGCTTCAGCCCCTTGCCGTGGACATAGTCGCTGAGCGCTTTCATGTCGGGAAATTTCCTGTTTGTGTTGATTCTCCCCTCCGGGGTCCGGGGTTCTCCGGCGAGCATCGAGTCCTCGGCGTCCGGCTTGACCTCCCAGCAATCGTCGATGTTGATATATGTCCACCCGTGGTCGATGAGTCCGCTCGTGACCATTGCATCGGCCGCCGCCCGTACCTTTGCGTCGTCGACCGCAGAGGCGAAACAGTTCCACGAGTTCCACCCCAGCGGGGGAGTCAGTGCGATCTGGTCCCCGGCAACGATCGTGAATGAGCGTTCCGTACTCCCGGCGGCGTTGACGGCCCGGAGCGTCACGTGGTGTGTTCCCTTCGACTCCAGCGTGCCGGTGATCCGCCCGGTGGCGCGGTCGAGGGCGAGTCCCGCGGGGAGCCCGTCGGCCTCAAAACGGACCGGCCTGGTCCCCGTCACGGGGATCGTGAAGAGAAACGGGTGTCCGGGGCGGGCTCCGAAGACCCGTGCGCCGTTGATGCGGGGGAGAGCCGAGTGTCGCGGTGTCAAAACGACGGGGGTGACCTCCCGCACGCGGGCGTCGATGTAGGTTTTTCGCACTGAATCAAGATCTGCGAGGCTGGCAGCACCCTCCGCGTGCCGGACCGCGGCTGATCGTTCTGCCTCCGTGTCGAAGAGCGTCGCCTCCGCGTAGCGGCGGGCGGGTTCCGCGAAATCTCCCGGCGTCCAGCCCCGGGCCCAGATCCCGTCTTCGGACTCCCAGGCGATCTCCCTCCGGGATTGTTCGTCCGGAAAATCCCTGGCGATGGCCCGGAGGAGCGTGCGCATCTCCCTGTTGACGACGGCAAAGTAAAACCCGAAGTCACCCTGGCCGTTGTTGATCTTGAGAAGGAGCCGGTGCTCGCCGCGCGAAAGTGTGAGGTCGAGCTCTTCCTGGTCAGGCTGCGCGCCCCGGTAGACGTCATGGGAGAGCGCCTGCGTACCGTCAAGCCAGACCTTGATGCCGTCGTCGCTGCCGAGCGAGATTTCCACGACCGTGTCCCTCGCGGCCGTGAGCGTGCGCGAGAGGAAGATCGCGCAGTAGTCGGTCTGTGGAAACATCACCACCGAGCCGTCGTGCCAGTCGGGCCTCGGCATCCAGCGAAGGGATCCTCCTTCATATGTTGATTCCGGTTCGAACCCGCGCTCGGGAGGGAACACCTCGGCAAAGGCGTCCTTCTTCTTCGCCCTGAACGGACCGATGGATCTCCAGGGGCCCATCTGCAGGGGGACGGGAAGCCGGGCGCCCCGCTCTGCGTTCAGCGCCTGGAGCGAGGCCAGCAGTGTGTGCTCCCACGTCTCCTGCCTCCTGTAGTACGAGGGGTCCTGCGCGGCGGAGGAGAACGAGAGAAGTGACAC
>DATJPH010000045.1:0-7041 GCA_035506475.1 Bacteroidota bacterium
CCGCGGCGACCTTCACCTTCATCGTCTGCGTGCCGTACTTTTCGTGCCACGCCTCGATCGTGTAATCGCCGGCGGGGAGGTTCTTCAGGCGGAACGAGCCGTCGTCCCCCGTGACCGCGAAGTACGGGTGGTTGAAGACGCCGATGTAGGCGCCCATCCACGTGTGCACCTCGCATTTCACCTTGAACACCTCGGGCTTGTCGAATTTCTTCGTCAGCTTCATCCCCTTGATCGGCTGGGCGACGTTGAACTGGGCGTTCTCTTTCGAGAGCGAGTGGACGTTGTGGAGCGTCGGGTCGCTGTTGACGATCTCAAGCTCCTGCCCCGTCTGGATGCCCAGGACGTGGGGCGAATACTGGCACCCCTGCTGGTTGAACTCGAGCTTCGCGGAGGGGGGATCGAATTTCTTGTTCCCGAGCCCTTCCTTGACGTAGATGAGGACGTTCTTCAGCGTCGCGTTCTTGTTCACGACGACTTCCTCCCCGACCACCGGGGTCTTGTGCTGCTTGACGCAGACGGGGTCGGCGTTCATCATGATGCGCGCTTCCTTCGGCGCGGTCCCGGCAAACGACACTTTTCCCGACACGTCACCCGCCGACGCCGATACCGCACAGGCGGCCACGAGCGAGGCTATCGCAAACGATCTGCACTTCATTGTGCTCCCTCCGGTAAATATGTTTGAGTGGTTTGTTGTTTCACATTCAGCGTGAGGCCACCCTGGAGCGGGGCGGCTGTCCGATGCTCTCGACGTAATCGCGGATCGCGGTCATCTGTCTCTTCGCATCCCCCCCGAGCACGTCGCCCAGCGGGGATTGTCCGTCGGGGAAGAACGTGGGCATGCGGGTCCCCTCCTGCAGCTTGTTCGGATCGGCGAGCCATTCGACGATCCATTCGGGCTTCAGCCGGTCGCGCGCCTTCGTCAGGTTCGGCGCGAGGTCCGAGGTCGAGGTCCCTCCCGGGCCGGGAGGAGCGTTCCCTGCGGGATGGCACTTGATGCACTGGAATTCCTTGAAGATCGTCCTGCCGACCGGGAGCAGCGCCGGGTCGGGCTGGAAGGCCGCGTAGTCCCGCACCTCGAGCTCCTGGTTGCTCAGGCCGAGGAAGTACTTCGTGAGCGCGGCAATCTCATCGTCGGAGAGCGAGAACGTCGGCATGCGGGTCTTCAGCCACGGCCGTATGGTGTTGGGCGCGCCCACCACGGACGGGTTCTTGAGAAAATCCCGCAGCCAGGGTTCCTGCACCTTCTTCCCCTCGCCGGTGATGATGGGGGGAAGGAACGCGGGATCGTCGATGACCGCGGCGATGAACCGCCCTTCGTTCTCGAGCTGGTGGCACTGCTGGCAGTTGTACCTGTAGGCGACCTTGCGCCCCGCCTCGATCTCCTGCTGTTTGGCGTCGAAGGCCTGGATGTACCGCGGGTCGGGCTGGTCCTTTGTGAGCGAAAGGAGGAAGAGACGTATCCGCGCGATCTCGTCGTCGCTGAAGGCGAACACGGGCATCTTCTGGGCGATACGGTCAGTCTGGAACGCCCGCGAGTCCTTCAGCTTGTTGAACACCCAGTCGTGCCAGGTGTGGGGAACGTGCGTGTCACCAAAATCCATCTCTTCGACGCGCTTCCGGCCGAAGTTCGACAGGGAGACCGAGACCCGGCTCTCCTTCTCCATCCCCGGAATCACGTGGCACCCGTTGCACCCGTATTCCCGGATGAGCCCTTCCCCCCTCTTGATCGTCGCCGCGGAGGCGAGGTCAAGATCCTTCTTCTCGAACGTCCTGTCGTCCCTGAGCGTCGCAAGGTACGCCGTGACGTCCCTGGCCTCCCCGTCCGTCAGGCGGAGGTTCGGCATCTTCGTCGTCGGGTTGTAGTGCCGGGGATTCCGCACCCAGTCGAATATCCAGTCGGGCGTCACCTTGCTCCCCACGCGCGAAAGCTCGGGGGCGATGTCGTAGCTCGTGCCGCGGAGCGCGCGGACTTTCGTCTGGTCGCCGATCGAATGGCAGGCAAGGCAGCCGACCGACTCCACGATCTCCTTCCCCTTCGCGGCGCTCCCCCCGGCGTACGCCCCTTTCGCCGTCGTGAAGGGATCGCGCGACGAGACGTCCACGAGGTAGGCGGTCACCGCTTCGGCCTGGTCGTCCGTGAAACGGAAATTCGGCATGCGGGTGTGGGGGTTGTAGTCTTTCGGATTGCGCACCCACCGGAAAATCCACTGCGGGTCCGTCTTGTGCGCGATCCGCCCGAGCTCGGGGCCGATCCGCTGCATGTCGGTGTACCCCTTGATCTCGTGGCAGCCAAAGCATCCGGATTCGACGACAAGTCTCCGCGCTGATGAGTAGACCGGTGCGCCGTCAAGGTGGCTCTGGTTTTCATGGCAGGTTGTGCAGGAGGCCCAGACGTCGATCCCTTTAAGGAGAGGATTTTCCCAGTAGGGATCCCCTTCCCCGTGAGCGGTCGCGGCGGTCAGGGCCGGGCCCTGCCCCCTGTGGCACGGCGTGCACCCCATGACCTCGGGTTTATGGAGGGCCAGCAGCGCGGGGAGCGGGTGTTTCCTGAAGGGCTGCGGAGCGTCCTCCATCACGTCCTCGTTCCAGCCCTGGTGGCACGTCTGGCAGCGGTCGATGCGCGCCTTGGGGTCGTTGAACGGGTTCTTGTCGTAGTCAAGGAGCATGACCTGCCTGATCTCGATCGGGGCATTTTCTGCCTTCCGGACCTTGGCGTCCCATTTGTCGATTTTCTTCCTGAGATCCGACAGGGCGTTCTGATTCTTCCGCACCTCCTGCCTGTAGCCGTTCATGACCGCCAGGAGCGAGTCCCGCTCTTTCTCCAGGGCGTTGATGACCGCCTGGTGCGCCGCCATTTCGGATTCGTCGCGATCGAGCTTCTCCTTCGCCCCGGGGTCCTCTCCTCCTTCGTGAACCGCCTTCTTGTAGAAGTAGTATGCCTCGTCGCCGCGGCTCTTGGCGAACTGGAACCTCCGGTTTTCCTTCGCGAGCGCCCCCAGGACCCCGTCGTAGGCCGCAAGCGCGCCCGTGTAGGCGGGGGATTTCAGCGAGTCTTCGGCCGCGGCAAGCTTCGCGCTCAGATCGAGCCAGGCCGAGCTGTCGAGATCCGTCACCGCCTGCTGGTACTGCTCCTTCATCCTGCGGGAGGCGAGGACCTGGTACTCCCGTTCAACGTCCTTCCAGGGACGCCGCGTGATCACTTCGTCGACGACGGCCCACATGGTCCCGAGGAAGAGCAGACCCGTGAAGGCTATGTAATAGGCGCTGTAGTTGCGCTCCTCGATGGGGCGCTGTGCGCGGTGTGTGAACACGCCGTTCTCCTTGTCGTGCACGTCAGATGTTGAACCAGGGGGTGACGAGTATGTATTTGATGTTCAGCGTCAGCCGGAGTATGATCTTGACCGGCAGCGCCGCCATGATCAGGAAGAGGGACGCGACGATCGTATAGCGCAGGGGCCCCAGCTTCCTGACAACGTCGCTCTTCCGTTTCCACGCGTAAAAGATGAATCCCAGGCTGAACCACGCCAGGATCGTGAGCGTGCCGATCGCCATGGCGGCGGGATTGAGGGAGTCGTCAAAACGCTTCGTCGGCACGCCGAACAGCTCGGACCAGTCCACGTTCGTGAGCGCGACCACGCGGTGCGTATCCCATTCCTCCCACGGCATGAACAGGTTCCACCCCGGGCCCCGGAAGAACGTCCCAAGGACGATCAGGGAGACCCAGAGCACGAGGAACCCGAAGCAGAACGTCAGGATCGCGAAGGGCCGTTCCCTGAGCGTGTAGTACCCGTTCCCTTTCGGGTTGACGTCGATATACGGTATGGCGCAGAGCCCCAGGATAATGAGCGAGGGAATAGTGACTCCCGCGATCCAGGGATCGAAGTAGACGAGGATCTCCTGGAGTCCCAGGAAATACCAGGGCGCCTTCGACGGGTTGGGGGTGAGCGACGGGTTCGCCGGCGCCTCCAGGGGCGCGTTCAGCGTGATGGACCAGACGGTGAGTATGGCCATCACAAGGAGGGCGGCGAGAAACTCCACCTTCACGAGATACGGCCAGACCTGGACCTTGTCGGCAAGCGCCGCCTCGGCGGGAGATCCCTGTGCATCGTTCTTCGCCGCCTTCGACATCGAGTACCACGTGTAGAAGATCGTCAGGACGAGCATCAGGACGATCGGCACGTTGTCGGGCTTGGAAAGAATTGTAATCAGGTGGTGCATTGTCGTCGCGCGTGTCTGTTGAGATTGTGTGGCGTCAGTTCTTTTTCGCGTCAGGATCGGGGCCCGAGATACCCCCGTCTTTCCTGATCCGCCAGAAGTGCACGATCATCAGCGTCGCCCCGATCAGGGGAAGGAAGATGCAGTGGAGCACGTAGAACCGGAGCAGCGTCGGCGGCCCGACCTGCGTCCCGCCCAGGAGGACGAACCTGACGTCGTTGTTGATCTTCATCCCGAGTTCCGCGCCGAACGGCCCCTCGCTTCCAAGGAACGGCGTCGCCCGCGCCATGTTTGTCCCCACGGTCACCGCCCAGATGGCAAGCTGGTCCCAGGGAAGCAGGTAGCCGGTGAAACTGAGAAAGAGCGTCAGCGTCAGCAGGATGACGCCCACAACCCAGTTGAACTGCCTCGGGGCTTTGTACGACCCGGTGAGGAACACGCGGAACATGTGGAGCATCACCGTGATCACCATCGCGTGCGCCGCCCAGCGGTGCATGTTGCGCATCAGGGGCCCGAAGGCGACATCGTTCATCAGGTACTTCATGTCGTCGTAGGCGTACTCGGCGGCCGGACGGTAGTAGAACATCAGGATCACGCCGGTGACGGTCAGAACAATAAAGAGGAGAAAAGTGATCCCCCCCATCCCCCAGGTGAACCCGATATTTGTCGCATGCCGTGCGATCCTGACCGGGTGAAGGTGCAGGAACACGTTGTCGACGATCTGGAGGGCCCTGTTCCGCTGTGTGTCCTGGTAATTGTGACGGAAGATGGACTTATACACCTCCGTCTTCTGCATCTTCTCGCGCAGCGTGTCGATTATGCCGAGCATGAGGGCGCTTTCCTCCTGTCTAACCGTTGTACTTCAAAAATGCCCCGGGTTTCGACCACTCCCCCTTTTCATAGAGGAACTTGATATTCCGGTCCACGACGATCTGCCCGTCGTCGGCGAGGGTGATCTGGAGCCGCTCCAGGGGCCGCGGCGTGGGGCCCTCGAAATTGATACCGTCCTTGTGGTACCCGCTCCCGTGGCAGGGGCATTTGAACTTGTTTTCCGCGGGGAGCCAGCGGGGGGTGCAGCCCAGGTGCGTGCAGATGGCCGAGAGCGCGTAGAACCCGTCGACCTCCCTGACGATCCACACCCTGTAGTCGTCTTTGTATTTCTCGTTCACCTCGCCGACGACAAAATCGTCGGGGAATCCCGCTTTGAAGGCGGAAGGGGCTTCGTACAGGACGCGGGGCACCATGAGCCGGAGGGCGCCGATTGTGGCGGTCCCGATAAATGAAAAGAAAGCGAACCAGCCGGCGACGTTCAGGAAGCTCTTCCTGTTCATCCGCCAGATCCCCTGGTCATTTTCAGGGGGCTTGTCCTGCTTCGGTTTTCTCACCTCGGGCGGAGCGGCTTTCGGCGCGGCCGGGGCCGGCGCGGGTGACGTTGCAGGGGCGGGTGACGCCGGGATGTTCAGGGTTTGATCATCGGGCATTGTCGTACCTCAGCATGCAGGCAGAATGAAACGATGCCGGCAGGGTTAAGTCGGAAATAATATTCAGGAGAAGGAGAGACGCAGGAGAGAGAGATTCAATACGGGCGTCGCGCGCAGGGATTATGTGAAGGGCGAAGAACGGTACACAATGCAACATTGAAAGGCAACAGTGTCGATTGTTCGTAATTGCGGCGCCACAGGAGCGTATGCCAATGAACCAGTGAGGAAATGTACAAAAGCGAATTTCAAAAGTCAACAATTAATACGGACATCTTCATGCTGGACCTCCGCAAACCCGTTTAGTGTAAGGAAATTCAACGCCGTTTGCATCTCCTGAATCATTCCGGTATATTTCAGCCCGATTTCACGACACCGATCCGACACCAGGGGTACACTCAATCATGGAATGGCTCGACTTCAGGCAACTCCCCCCTGCCGCGGGTGGATTCTCCGATCTCTTTTTTGACTTCCTCTACGAGTACGAAAAGGTGCAGCAGTTCTTCCCGGCGAATTTCCGCGAGACCGCTTCGTTCGAATCCGTCATGAACAGGATCGATGCGTCGGGGACCGACAGGACAGTGCTGCAGCAGGTGCTCTCTGAACAGAACGCCGCGGGGGGCACGTCACCGAGGACTGAAGAGAACATACGGCTTCTCGGCAAACGGGGGACGTACGCTGTCGTCACGGGACAGCAGGTCGGGCTCTTCGGGGGGCCGATGTACACGCTCTACAAGGCGATCACCGCGATCTCCCTGGCGCAGAAACTGACGATGAGATTCCCCGGAAAGAACTTTGTCCCCGTGTTCTGGATCGAAGGCGAGGACCACGACTTCCAGGAGATGAACCACGTCTCGGTCCTCGACCCGGAGAACACCCCCGTCACGATCGAGTACCTGCCGGGCGGAATCATGCCGGAGAAGAACGTCGGGGCCGTCGGGGAGATGGTCTTCGACGAGACGATCCGCGGGACGATCGACAGACTGGAAACCGCCCTTGCGAAGAGCGAATACACGGCTTCGATCCTCTCCGCGCTCAGGGAGCATTATACACCGGGCGCCACGTTCAACCGGGCCTTCCAGGGCTGGATGGGGAGGATGCTCCCCGGCACCGGGCTCGTCTTCCTCAGTCCGAACGAGCCCAGGCTCAAGAAACTCCTCTCCCCCCTCTTCGCGCAGGAGATCCGGGAGTACCCTCGAATATCCCAGATGGTGATCCAGCGAAGCGCCGAACTGGAAAAGAGATACCATGCCCAGGTGAAACCAAAATCGATCAACCTGTTCCTGTTTCACAAAGGGGGGAGATACCTGATCGAACCGCGGGAGACCGATTTCAGCCTCAAGGGGAC
>DATJPH010000046.1:0-4064 GCA_035506475.1 Bacteroidota bacterium
CCGCTGTCGATAAGATACTCGGCGATCTCCCGCCGTGAAAACACGAAGACGTCCGTGGCAACGTCTGACACCGAGAGCGACGGGTCGGCACGGGAAGGGTCGATCAGCAGAGAATCCATTGCCGCGGGGGGGAGCGAAAGAACAACATCCGCCACGGACGGTTCGTTTTTCGGCGCATCCGGGACGATATAGTGGAGCCCCACCAGGAACGATACGATCGCGACAACGCCGGGTATTGCCACGCGCGCCGCCCAGCTTATCGACAGCGCCCTGCCGCTCGTGGCCGCGTCGATCCTTGCGTTGACCCTGATGATCAGGTTCTGCCAGTATGCGTCGGGAACGGCGGGGGTCTCCCCGGCGCCGCGCGACCCGGCGATCTGGCGTATCTCGGAAGTCAGCTCACGCTCGACCTCAGCGGTGAGGGGGTTTTTCTCCATCCTGTATTTCATTGCGCATGTACTCCCGCACTTTTCTCAGCGCGTGAAAATAGTTGGCCTTCAGACCGCCGACGGAGGTCTTCAGCACCCGTCCGATCTCTTCATATGTCATTTCGTCGAAATACCGCATGACGAACACCGCCTTCTGCTTCTCGGGGAGCGTCGCAACCGCACGGGCGAGCGCAGATTCTGTCTCCGAATTCTCCAGCGCCTTCCCCGGATCATCCGTGGAGGGGAGTATCCGGCTCAGGAGCTCGCTTTCGTGCAGATAGTTCAGGACCTGCCGTTTCCTGAGCGCGTTCAGGGAGAGATTGACGGCAATCCTGTATATCCAGGTAAAGAAACTCGCGTCACCCCTGAACTCTCCGAGCGCCAGGTACGCCTTCACGAACGTCTCCTGCACGACGTCGTCCGCGTCGTCGTGAGAGCCGACAATACGGCGGGCCACCCAGTAGACGCGTTCCTGGTATCTCTTCATCAGCTCGGTAAAGGCCTGCCGCCGCCCGTTCCGAACCTCCTGGACAAGCTCAATATCCGAGCGGGGCTCCATTCACCTTCAACGATCTATGTATGGCGGCAACTATTAGACACTCCGGAAAAACTGACGTTTAACCCTGCATGCGAGCAAATTTACAGTAATTTGCGGAGTTTGTCCCAGGTCACACTCATATCCTCGGAAATCACCTTCGTGTCGGCAAGGACCGGCATGAAGTTCGTGTCCCCGTTCCACCGGGGGACGATATGGAAGTGGACGTGTTCATCGATCCCGGCACCGGCTGTTCGTCCGAAATTTGCGCCGAAATTGTACCCCTGGGGATGCATGATCCGGTCAAGCGCCTTCATCACTTTCTGCGCGGCACGCATGATTTCCGCCAGCTCCGCCTTTGTCAGGGACTGCACGTCCCGCGTCTGTCTGTTCGGCACGATCATGACGTGGCCGCTGTTGTACGGATACCGGTTCATGATCACGAAGCAGTGCTTGCCGCGCCATGCGACGAGGTTTCCCCTGTCGTCGTCCGACCTGAGCGCAGCGCGGAAGAGACTCTCCCTCCGCCTGCGTTTCGGCGCCGCGCTGAAGGACTGTATGTACTCGGAGCGCCACGGAGACCACATCTGCTTCATGACATTCCCGCGCAATAAGTGAAATAAAAAGGGAAGGGGCCCGTACATCCGGCCCCCGACCCCTGAACTCCCGCAGCAGATCAGTCCACTGTCAGGCGGCCTGCTCCTTCGCCTTTTCTGAAGCGGCAATCACCTTCTCCGCCACTTCACGCGGCACCTCTTCGTAGTGCGACATGCTCGCACTGAACACCCCTCTGCCCCCCGTTTTCGAACGGAGGATCGTGGCATACTTGTGCAGCTCCGCAGCCGGGACCTGCGCCCGTATGATCTGGTAATGGCCCGCCCCCTCCATCCCGGCGATCTTCCCTCGCCTGGAGGAGATGTCGCCCATGACGTCCCCCATGGCGTCCTCGGGCACCTTCACCTCGATATTGAATATGGGCTCCAGGAGTATCGGTTTCGCCTCAAGGAAGCCTTTCCTGAACGCCTGGGAAGCGGCGACCTTGAACGCCATTTCAGAGGAGTCGACGTCGTGATACGAACCGTAGTGAAGCGCGACCCGCAGATCGACGACCGGGTACCCGGCGAGGGGCCCCTCTTTCATCGATTCGATGATCCCCTTCTCCACCGCCGGGATGAACTTCCCCGGCACAACGCCGCCGACGATCTCATCGAGGAATTCGAACCCCTGGCCCCTCTTGAGCGGCTCCAGCCTCAGGTGCACGTGGCCGTACTGCCCGTGCCCGCCGGTCTGCTTCTTGTGCTTGTACTCTGCGTCTTTGACGACAGCCTTGATCGTTTCGCGGTAGGCGACCCGCGGTTCGGTGAGGTCCACGTCGACGTTGTAGCGCTGTTTGAGCCGCTTGACCACAATGTTCAGATGGAGCTCGCCCTGCCCGCTGATGATCGTCTGGTGGAGCTCTCCTTCGACGCGGAAGACGAACGTCGGGTCTTCCTGGTGGATGGCGTGCAGCCCCGTCGACATCCTGTCTTCGTCCCCCTTGGCCTTCGGGTTGATCGCCGCATGAAAGACGGGGAGGGGAAATTCGACCGGCGGATAGACAACGGGGAAATTCTTGCTGCTCAGCGTGTTGTTGGTATGGGTGTCCTTGAGCTTGACGACGGCGCCGATATCCCCTGCCGCCAGGAGGTTGATCTCTTTCCTGTCCTTCCCGTTCATGACGAAGAGCTGCGCAAGACGCTCGGTCTTGCCGTTGCTCTCGTTCACCATATCCATGCCGGGGCTCACGCTCCCGGAACAGACGCGGAAGTAGGAGAGCTCTCCCACGTGCGACTCCGAGACCGTCTTGAAGACGAAGAGCGAAGGAGGGCCCGCGGGATCCTGCGGGGTGACAACCTCTTTTGCCTCCTCCCCGCCGCCGGGCGTCGTCCCGTGCAGGGCGCCCGTGTCGGGCGGCGCCGGAGCGTACTCGACGAGAAAGTCCAGGAGGCTCGACACGCCCACGTTCGTCGTGGAGGCCGCGCAGAGAAGGGGATACAGTTTCCGCGAACGGATCCCGCTCTTCAAACCCTGCTTCAGCTCGTCATCGGACAGTCCTCCCTGTTCAAGGTATTTGTTGAGAAGGGTCTCCTCCGTCTCAGCGACCAGCTCCAGCAGGCCCTGGCGCATTTCCTTCGCCCTGTCCGCGGCCTCTGCGGGGATGTCGGTCTCGACATATTTCCCGTTCCCCCCCGGCTGGAATTTCAGGAGCTTCATCCGTATCACGTCGACGACGCTGTCAAACCCGGTCCCCGCCTTGAGCGGGAACTGGACCGGGACGATGTCGTGACTGATCATCTCGCGGGCCTGGTGCAGCGTCCTGTCGAAGTCGGCATTCTCCTGGTCAAGCTTGTTCACGACGAAGACCGCCGCGTTGCCGAACTCCGTCGTATACTTCCAGACGATCTCCGTCCCGACTTCCGCCCCTTCGACGGCCTTGAGAAGGACGACCGCCGTGTCCGCCACGCGCAGGGAAGCCTTGACCTCGCCCGTGAAGTCCGTGTAGCCCGGCGTATCCAGGATGTTGATCTTGTGGGTTTTCCATTCACAGAAGAGGAGGGAGGCGTTGATGGAGATCTGGCGTTCGATTTCATCGGGGTGGTAGTCGGAGAGGGTATTACCCTCTTCGACTCTGCCGAGGCGTGTCGTGCTCCCGGCGGAGAAGAGCATCGCCTCAGCGAGCGACGTCTTCCCCGCGCCTCCATGGCCGATGAGGGCCAGGTTTCTGATGTGGTCGGGTGTGAATTCTTTCATGACGGTAGTGTTTCCTCCAAGTGACTGAGGGCGCGGACAGCGCCCCGTGCAGAGTGATGCGGCGGACGGTGGATAAGAACAGGGGACGGCGGCGCGGGAGACCCTCCCGCAGGCGTCAGACGCGGAGCCGGTCGAAGAATGTCCGCACGCCGTTAAACACCGACGCCACGAAGGCGACGGAATCGAGGATCGGTCCTTCGATGCGATCCTGGACTTTGCGCTCCATGGCGACAATGTTCTCGGCGATCTGCTTCACCGACGAAATCGATTCGCGCACGACCATGACCTGGTCGTCGATGTTTTCCGTTATG
>DATJPH010000047.1:0-4347 GCA_035506475.1 Bacteroidota bacterium
CCAAGAAACTCTCGATAGCGACCGAGGAGCTGAAGAAAGTGATCGAGCTGATCCAGAGGCTCAACCCCAAGCCCGGCGAGGGGGAGATCACCGCGCAGGAGAACTACGTCGTCCCCGATTTCATCGTCTCCAAGAGCGAAGAGGATTTCATCATCACGCTCAACGACCGGAACATCCCCCCCCTGAGGATCAACAGGGCGTACAAGGAGCTGATGTCGAAGAGGAAAAAGAACGGTGTCTCCGCGGAGGCGAAGGACTTCATCCGCCAGAGGTTCGAGGCGGCGAAGTGGTTCATCAGCTCGATCCACCAGCGCCGGGAGACGATGCTGAAGGTGATGCGCACGATCGTGGAGAAGCAGAAGGAGTTCTTCGATACCGGCGAGGGACTGCGGCCGATGATCTACAAAGACATCTCGGAAGTCATCGGGATGGATATCTCCACGATCAGCAGGGTCGTCAACAGCAAGTACGTCCAGACCGATTACGGCGTCTTTTCGCTCAGGCACTTCTTCAGCGATTCGATAAGCACCTCCGACGGCGACGAGGTCTCGAACAAGGAGGTCAAGAGGAAGCTCAGGGCCCTGATCGACGCGGAAGACCCCCTGCGGCCGCTCTCCGACCACAAGCTCGCCGAGCTCCTGAACGCCGACCGGCTGAACATCGCCCGCCGGACCGTCGCCAAGTACAGGGAGGCCATGCTTATCCCGGTGGCCCGCCTGCGAAGGAAACTCACGTAGGACCCACACCGTTCCCCCCCCGCACCCATGAGCGAACTCATCCGTTCCACGACCGTCCTGGGCATGACATACAAGGGAAAGAGCGTCATCGGCTCGGACGGGCAGGTGACCGTCGGCGCGACGGTCATGAAGCACCACGCCAGGAAGATCAGGCGGCTCTATCACGGCAAGGTCCTTGCCGGGTTCGCCGGGGCGGCGGCGGACGCCTTCACGCTGTTCGGGCGGTTCGAGGACAACCTGGAGAAGACCCGGGGGAACCTTGAGCGGGCCGCGGTGGAGCTCGCGCGCGACTGGCGCACAGACAAGTACCTGCGGCAGCTCGAGGCCCTGCTTGCCGTCCTTGACGGCACGACATCCCTCGTGATCTCCGGGACCGGCGAGATCATCGAGCCGGACGACGGGATTCTCGCCATCGGCTCGGGGGGAAGCTTCGCCCTGGCGGCCGCCCGGATGCTGATCAAGCATTCGGCGCTCCCGGCGCGGGAGATCGTCGAAGAATCGCTCCACGTCGCGGCGCAGATCTGCATCTATACGAACGACAACATCAGCATAGAAGAACTGTGAACGACACGCCGCCACAGGCAGACGGGGCAGAGCTCACCCCGCGGGACATCGTCCGGGAACTCGACAGGTACATCATCGGCCAGGACAACGCGAAGAAATCGGTCGCCATCGCCCTGCGCAACCGCTGGAGGCGCCTCCAGGTTCCCCCGGGATTGCGCGAGGAGATCATGCCGAACAACATCATCATGATCGGCCCGACCGGCGTGGGGAAGACGGAGATCGCCCGGCGCCTGGCGAAGCTCGCCGGGGCCCCCTTCATCAAGGTGGAGGCCTCGAAGTTCACGGAGGTGGGGTACGTCGGGCGCGACGTCGAGTCGATCATCCGCGACCTCACGGAATACGCGGTGACAATGGTCAACGCCGAACGGCGCGCCGGGGTCAACGAGAAGGCAAAGATGATGGCCGAAGAGCGGATCCTCGACATCCTCCTCCCCCCCGCCGGACGCACGCGCCAGGGGGCCGGGTTCGACCCTCCGCCTGACCCGGCGGAGGAAGCGCAGAACGATGCGACGCGGGAGAAGCTCCGCTCGCGGCTCCGCTCCGGGAGCATGGAATCACGGCAGATCGAGCTCGACGTGCCTGCGGGGATGGCGGGCGGCCCGCTGATGCAGGTGATCGGGCCGATGAACCTTGAGGAGATGGGCGTCAACCTCCAGGACATGTTCGGGAGCCTGATGCCCAAGAAGACCAAGAGGCGGAAGGTGAGCGTCGCCGAGGCGCGCGTCTTCCTGACGAACGAGGAGGCGGGGAAGCTTATCGATCACGACGCGGCGGTGCGGGACGCCCTCCACCGGGTCGAGAACTCGGGCATCGTGTTCATCGACGAGATCGACAAGATCGCCGGGAGCAAGGGCCCGGGCCCCGACGTGTCGCGGGAGGGGGTCCAGAGAGATCTCCTCCCCATCGTGGAGGGATCGAGCGTCAACACGAAGTACGGGATGGTGAAAACTGACCACATCCTGTTTATCGCCTCCGGGGCCTTCCACGTCTCCAAACCCTCCGACCTGATCCCCGAGATGCAGGGGCGGTTTCCCATCCGCGTGGAACTCAACAGCCTGACGGAGGACGATTTCGTCAAGATCCTCACGCTGCCCCAGAACGCCCTCATCAAGCAGTACGCCGCCCTCCTGGCGACCGAGGGGGTGGACGTCGCGTTCACCGAAGACGGGATACGGGAAATCGCCGCGCTCGCCTCGCGGACCAACGAGCAGGTGGAGAACATCGGGGCCCGCCGGCTTCACACGATCATGACGACGCTTCTCGAAGACGCGCTCTTCGACGCCCCCGACGAGCTCACGGAGAAGAAGATCGTCGTCGACAGGGAACGCGTCAGGGCGAGGCTTGCAGGGATCGTCGACAACAGGGACCGGTCGCGCTACATCCTGTAGGGCTGCGCTCTCCGGTGCGCAGGGAACGTCAGTGAACTTTCTCGTCGGGCATCACCGGCTGGAATGCGAACCCGCCGGGACCCTCCCCGTGGATCTTGATCTCGCCGAACTTCAGTTCGAACTTCCCGATGTTGTCCTCGAGCGCCCGCAGGAGGAGCTTCGCGTGCTGCGCGGTCATGATCACCCGGGCGTGCACCTTCGCCTTGGGGACGCCGGGCAGGACGCGCGTGAAATCGATGATGAACTCGGCGGGCGAGTGCGTGATGATCGCGAGGTTCGAGTATATCCCCTCGGCTTCCTTCTCCCCCAGCTCGATGTTGATCTGCTGACCCTGCTGCTGCTCTGCCATTGCCTTCTCCTTTGGAGTGCGGGCCGGAGGCCCGGCACGCTGTAAAAAAAAATCCCGCCCTGGCAGCGGCGGGAACATGAGCCCCGCCCGGCGGGGGCGGGGCTCCGTTCGTCACGCGTAGTTCACTTCCCCTTCGTCAGCTTGTCCGCCTTTGCAAACGCCGCAGTCGCCTTGTCGGGCATGTTCAGGATCGCGTAGAGCCGGCCGAGCTGTGTCCAGAGCGCCGCATCGTCCGGACGGTACTGCACCCCCTGTTCCAGGAACGGGAGCGCAAGCTTGAATTTCTCCTTGTAGGAGAGGTCCTCCTTCGGGGGCTTGCTCCCCTTCTTCTGGCTCTCGGCCGCCTTGTCGATCGCGGCTTTCATGGACACCCCCCAGTTCAGGTACGCAACGCCCGTATTGTAGGATGCGTCGGAGTAGTTGGGGTCGATCTCCAGGGCCTTGGAAAACTGCTCGATCGCGGCCTGGTAATCTTCTTTCTTCAGGAGGAACACGCCGTACGCGTAGCGGAACAGCTTGTTCTTCGGGTCTTTCTGCACGGCATCGCGCGTGATGGACTCGGCCTTGTCCGACTGGTGCGACCGTTCGTAGGCTTCGATCAGGCTCGCGATGTTCTCCGCGTTGCTCGGCTGGAGGTCGAAGGCCTGCTTGAACGCATCGGCGGCCTTCGTGAATTCTGCGGCAGCCGCCGCGGTGTCCTTCGCGTCAAGCTTGCTCTGCGCGATTGTGTACTGGAGCTGACCCAGGAAACGGGCGGCGTCGAAGAACCCCGGGTTCTTCTGGAGGGCCAGGTGGAGGTTCCCCCGGCACCCTTCGAGGTCCTGCTTGGCGTAGTTGGCCAGGGCCGTGACGTAGTACGTGCCGGAGCTGTCCGGCTCGAGCGCGATCGCCGTGTTGAACCGGACAAGGGCGGAGTCGTAGTAGGCCGCCGTATCACGGCCGCGGTTGTAGAAGTTCACCCCGTCATTGTACATGGAGCCCCAGAGCCCCAGCCGGTACCGCACGATATCCGCTTTGTGGACGTCCGAGATGGCGAGCGAGCGTGTGTACGCATCGTTCATGCCTGAGTAGTTCTTCTCCTCGAAGCGAACCTGTCCGAGTAAGAACCACGCTTCCGCATCTTTGTCGTTCTTGGCGAGCTGCTTCGTCAGGCTTTCTTCGGCTTTCGCCCACTGCTTCTGCGACATATACAATTTCGCGCTTGTCAGTTCGGCGGAACCGCACTGGAATCCTGTCGACGAGAGGTAGACCGCCACAAGGAGGAGCACTGCTCCGGGGAGATAACGTTTCATGACGACTCCTGGGAATG
>DATJPH010000048.1:0-3597 GCA_035506475.1 Bacteroidota bacterium
CGCCCGGTCGAGCGCGAGAATGCCGTTGACGTGATCGATCTCGTGCTGCAGCAGTTCCGCAAGCGCGCCGCGCGCTTTCAGGAGGCGCTCCTTCCCTTCAGGGTCCCTGTAGCGTACCTCCACCGCAAGGTGACGTTTGAGTTTGACCGCGAGGTCCGGAAAACTGAAGCAGTCGTCCCAGAGCGTCATCATCTGCCTGCTGCTCCTGTCGATCTCCGGGTTCACCAGCGCCAGCGGGCCTTCCGCGTTGATGAACAGGACGCGCCGGGTGTCCCCGATCTGGGGTGCGGCGATCCCCCTGCCGAACCCGTATCGTCCGCGGAAATCGCCCAGCGTGTCCGCAAGATCACGCAGCAGGGCGGCGAGATCGGGCGTGTTGTACTGTCGCACGCGCACGCACGTGGCGCGCAACAGCGGATCGCCGAGCAGGAGAATCGGCCGTATGCTCATGATGACCTCCTTAGGGAGCGCTTAAAAGCCTGAAACCCTGTGCACCCTCCCCATCGACGTCCCGAGAAATCGTTCGCCGATTTCGGTGAAGCGGGCGGGGAGATCGCTGACGTAAAACTCGAGGTTCGGTCTCTGCCGGCTCGGGTTGCGCAGGTTCTTTTCATCGAGCACGCGCTCGACGTCCGCGGCGACCGCCGCCCCCGAGTCGATGAGCGTCACATGGGGATCGACGGCGTCCGCGATGGCGCCGCGCAGAACGGGATAGTGCGTGCAGCCGAGGATCAGCGTATCGATCTTCTCCAGCCGGAGCGGAAAGAGGTACTCCTTCGCCACGAGGGCGGTCACCTTGTGTTCGACCCATCCCTCCTCGGCAAGCGGAACGAAAAGCGGGCAGGCCCGGGCGAAGACCGTGACGTCGGCGGAGATCTGGCGGATCGCGTTTGTGTAGGCCCCGCTGTTGACGGTGGCGATCGTGCCGATGATCCCCACCCTCTTCTTCTTCGTCGCCAGGACCGCTTCGCGGGCCCCGGGGAGGATCACCGCGACGACGGGGACGCGCGCGCGTTTCTGGACAACGTCGATGGCGACCGCCGAGACGGTATTGCAGGCGATGACGACCATCTTCACCTGCTTTCCCACGAGGAAATCGACGTCCTGCATCGCGTATTCCCTCACCACGGTGGGGGATTTCGGCCCGTACGGGACCCTGGCCGTATCGCCGAAGTAGACGATGTTCTCGTGCGGCAGGCGGGCGCTGAGGGCGCGGACGACCGTCAGGCCGCCGATCCCGCTGTCAAAGACCCCTATCGGCTTTGCATTCATGATGTGCGATCGAGCCGCTCCACGGCAAGACGGTGTATCGTGGCGAGAATACTCTCCCGGATCTTCTCTCTTCTCCCGGTGTCTGTCACCTGCTTCCCCTCCCTGTCGAGCGTGTAAAAGGCGTCGACGATCCCGTCCACGCGGGTCCCGATCTTGGCGAAGTAGATATCAAGACCCAGCGCGGATATCGTCTCGGTCACCCGGTAAAGGAAGCCGACCGAGTCCGGCGCGTAGACGTCGATGATCGTGTAGTGCGGGTTCTCGCCGAACCGGACATCGGTCCTCACCATGGGATTCGCCGGCGCCTTCGGGCGCCTCTTCCATTTCCTGTCATGTTCCCGGAACAGGTGCTCGATGTCGAGCGCCCCCTGCATCACCAGGCCGAGGTCCCCGGCGATCTTGCCGCAGCGGGCGGGCTCGAGCGCCACCTTCGACCCCGCGTCGGTGACGCGAAACCTGTCGATGATGAGCCCGTCATCCCTCGTGAACACGTTGGCGTCGAAGATGTCGGCGTCGTTTGCCGAGAGGACGGCGCAAAATTTCGAGAGCGCATACGGCGCGTCCCTGGCGATCACGGTGACCTCCGTATGAGCATCCCCGCGCGTGAAGAGCGCGGAGACCGGCTCGGTGCCGGCGCCCCTGGTGATATGCTCCCCGATTTCCTCCTCGCTGAAGAGCGCCACGTACGAGGCGTTGCGCACCCCCGCAAGATGGCTCCTGACCCTCTCCGGGGAGATCGTTCCGCTCAGGGCCCCGATGACCCGCTGGGCCGCCTCGTCGTTCTGTTCGCGGTGGAACGTGTCGATCTCCGCTCCCCTCAGGTTGCGGCGGAGGATCTCCGAGGTCCGCTGGTACAATTCCTGGAGCATCGCCGCCTTCCACTCGGTCCAGACGCTCGCGTTGAGGGCGGAGAGGTCGGCATATGTCAGGATATAGAGATAGTCGAGGAGCTCGGGCCGCTCGAACCGGGACGCGAATTCCTTCAGCGTATCCGGGTCATGGATGTTCCGGCGAAACGCCGTCTGCTCCATCGCCAGGTGGTGACGGACGAGGAACCCGACGTCGGAGACGGCATCCTGCATCCCGAGCCTCGTCAGTACGGCCGCGGACACCCCGACGCCGGTCATCTCGTGGTCGGCGACCCCGAGAGGCTTGGCGATATCGTGGAGGAGTATCGCGGCGTACAGGAGGTCGCGCCGGGGAAGATTCCTGTACACCTCCCGGAGGATCCCCTGTCTCTCCCGGAGCGCTTCCGCACGGGCGACCGCAATAAGCGTGTGCTCGTCCGCGGTGTAGTAATGGTAGACATTGTGCTGGAAAAAAGCGACGAGCCTTCCGAATTCCGGGATGTACCGCGGGAGCACGTCCGCATCGTTCATCTCGTGGAGGGTCTCCGCCACGCGATGCGTCCTCAGGATGCGGCGGAAGTACGAGGCAAGCTCCGGGGACTCCGCGTCGGCCGGCCGGACCAGGTCTGCACTCCGTTCCAGAATGCCGCGGAGGCGCAGGTCCGGAGGAGCCTCGTATTCGGCGGCAAGCGTAAACGCCTCGAACACCTGGGCCGGGCCTGTAAAGGCGGCAACCGACGGATCGACCGTGAGAGCATCATCGTACCGTATGAAGCAGGACCCGACGCGCTCGCCGCCCGATCCGGGGGACCGCGCCGGTTCGATCGATTCCCTGAACCTCTGGCCGGCCCGCTGGAGGAGCCTGTAAACGTTGCGGGCGTGGGTATAGTACAACCGCATGAAGATCTCCACGCTCATGAGGCCCTCCCCGGGCGCCACGCCTATCCCCTCGGCGACCTCAGTCTGCAGCGTGTATTCCAGCGTGTCATGCTGCGATTCGCGCCGGTAGTGCATCTCATGCCGCACGCGGAGCAGGAACTCGAACGCACCGGCTGCGGCGTCGTACTCCTCATCTTCCAGGAGTCCCCCGGACCTGAGAATGCCGAGAAAGACGTTCGTGGCACACTCCCCCCCCCGGGCCGGCCTGAAGAAGCGAATGTCCGTTCCCCTGTGGAGCCAGAATGCCGCATGGAGGTCCCGCAGCCCTCCCGCACTCTTCTTGATGTTGGGCTCAAGGAGCTTGACCGAGCTCCCATAGCGCTCGTGTCGGGCCCGCACGTCGCCGAGGACTCCCTCCACGAACCACGCCGCCGGACCTGCGGCAATCTTCGCGCGCATCCGATCGTACAGGTCCCTGGCAAGTGACTCGTTTCCGCAGACAAAGCGGCTTTCGATCATCGAGGCCCACGAGTCGAACGTCGTTCCGTGCAGCGCGATAGCCTCGTCGACGGTCCTGACGCTGTGGCCGACGTCGACC
>DATJPH010000049.1:0-3967 GCA_035506475.1 Bacteroidota bacterium
AGACTGTCGTACACATTGAACGAGCCCGGGTACGCCTCGACGTTCAAGCGGAAAAGAGCAATCGCCTCCTTCGCCTGCTTGCGGGAGAGGTAGGAGTATCCCAGCGAGTTCATCTGCTGTTCTGTGAAGAGTATCACGCCCGGATCCCGGCTCTTCCTCTGATAATAGTAGGCCACCGCACTGTCCACCCCCCTGTTCTTCAGAGCTTCGGTGAACCCGGGATCAATCCTGTACATCACGATCCAGTACCTGCGCAAATCGAATTTCGGCCCGGTGCAGTAGTAAATCGAGTTGTTGTTCTCATCCGGCATGCAATGCGGATTTGTGAACACCCCCCTCAGTTCTACCCGGTCAAACAGCGCCTGAAGCCGGCTGTACGAAACGCCGATTGACACATAGCTCTTTGGGAACGATTGCATGCGGAAAGCCTCGAAATAGAACCACCCGTCCCCCGTGATCGGCTCCGGCAGGGCGAACTCTTCCCTGTAGACGTGCATTGCGGAGGCTTCCCCCCAGTTCCCCGTCGTCACGCCCACCGGATCGGACGACCCGGCCTGCTCCCTGTTGTAGACGGCTGCCACATCGCGGGCCATCTCCTCCCATCCGAACCTGTCGGCCACATGCTGGGGGAGATTTGTGATATTCCTGTCCTCCGTCTTCACGCCGGCATTGACGCCGACCGGCCTGAGGTAGCTGATGAGCATATCGACCGGGAGGAGCGGCACGGCAAAGGGGAGTGCCGGCAGGCTCAGAAGGAAATAGGCAACGGGAATGGCGACTTTCCACCCGAGCATGGGATGCTCCGCACTCGCGCGCCTGGCAAACCGGCGCTCGATCGCCACCGAGCCGGCGGCAACAAGGACCACGTAGATGGGGAGCATGAAATAGAACTGCCCCCCGAGGAGAAACAGTGTAACACAGAGTATGACGTAGCTGAAACCGAAGAACCGGTACCGCGACCACGGTTTGGCAAACAGGAGGAGGATGAGCCCGGCGAGCCACACAGGCATCATAAAAAGATTGTTGGGAAGGACCTGGTTCCAGAGAAAGTCGATGACCGGCGATGCGTGCGTTGTCCTCTGCGAGTACGTCGCCGCGTAGTTGAGGAAGTACCACCCGTGCTCCCACTGCCAGAGCGCGTACGGGACCGCACAAAGGAGCGCAATGCCGGCTCCCAGCCAGATCCACGGCCGCCTGTACCATTGCCGCTCCGGAGTCAACCAGAGCGATAGGAATATCGCGAGACCGAGAAACAGGATCGTCAGTTTTGTCAGCACGCCGAGCCCCAGGAGAACACCCGCCAGAAGCCAGAGGCGCCCGTCGGCGCCATTGAGCATCCTGACGATGAGGTAGAGCACGGCCGCCCAGATGATGAAACTGGGGTCGTCATACGTGTAGAGGGAGCCAAATATGGAGAGCCCCGAAAAAATGAGGAACAACCCGGTCAGGCCGATCGCGTAACGCTTCCCGCCGAACTCCTTCGCGATAAGACAGCCGAATACGATCACGATCGACCCGCAGACCGATGCGGCAAGATGCACCGTCTTGAGCGAATGCCCGAATAACACGAGAAACAGCTTCAGGTAGAGGGGGGCACCGGGAGGCATATCGAGGTTGCTCCACGAAAACCCGTCCGCGATCGCGACATAGTACATCTCATCGCGGAGATAGCCGTACTCCGGGAGGAGGAGGTGAAACAGGATATTGGCGAATGCCAGACACGCAATGATCGAAGCCTCGGGCGTGAGCCTTGGGATGTTGAGTCGACGGAGCATAGGGAGGGAGCGATTGTTGGACCTATACCATCCTTATACGGCGATTCAGCCGTCTTGATTCACCGATGGGGTGTTATCGAAGATACCAGGGCGGTCCGGTCGACGCAAGTAGAGAAGGGGGGCCGGGACGCACGAAGGCCCGGCGGGAACATACACCGGGCCTTCTCTGGTTCGCACGCGAGAGAAGTTACTTCAACAACAGGAATTTGCGGGTCTGGACGCTCGTTCCTGCCGTCAGGCGATAGAAATAGGTGCCGGTCGTCAGCGCAGATGCATTGAAGACCGCCTTGTACCTCCCGGCAGGCTGGACCTCGTCCACAACCACGGCGACTTCACGCCCCAGGAGATCAATCACCGTCATCTTGACGTGCGATTGTTCGGGCACGTCGTAGACAATATTCGTCGTCGGATTGAAAGGATTCGGATAGTTCTGCTCGAGCCGGAACGCCTTCGGCGTCCCGTCGGGCCGGTCATTCACGCCGGTCGCCGGGCCGAATGAGAGATCTTCCACAAGAAACGTCGAACCGACATGCGGGAACCCCCCCGCTCCGATGATCGAGAAAGATATGATGCCGTTGTCAGGGATATCGGATCCAGGATAGAGAACGTTGGCGACGAACTCTTTGTAGACAGACTGTGCAGCGCTGTTGACGTACGAAGCGGACCCGACGCCCGATGTGCCTTTCTGCGCCAGGAAATTGGCGAAGAAGGAGTCGCCGCTCAGGGGCGAGAACCTGTAATATCCGTGAAGCGCGGCGTAGCGCTGGGAGATGGCAAATCCGACACCTGCAACGTCCGTGGTGCGGAGCGAGCAGGAGAGATTGAATGCTCCCACATTGACCACGCCCCCCTGGGCGGCCGACGACCCGGTATGCGCCGTTGTTGATTTCGTTACAAATGTATAGAGTCCGTTCCCGGTGTCCCAGCCCGACGGGTCTCCATTCACCCATGTCTCAAAGCTCGGATTGGGTATCTGCGCGAAAACACTCCCCGCCATCACGATGAGTACTGCCAGGTGTAAGATTCGACGGGTAAAAAGTGACATGTGCATCCCTTTCGGTCTTGTGTGTCGTGAAAGTAATTATGGAGCAGGGTGGAGCAGCCGGATGAAAAAGCAACTGCCTCATCCTCCCACGATAGCGGGAGAACAAGGCAGCTTCTGTCAATGACCGGCCAGCGATTGCCTTTCAACATAGATTTCTGCCGGCTGACTTCGGGTGACAAACGTCACAACAGGGAGGAGGGGATTAAGGATTCTTCTGCGGGCTCTTTGAGGTTCCCCGCGAAAGCACCGCCCCCACCAGTGCCCCGTACGCGGTGCTGACGTATGGGTTCGAGCTGATGGGGCAGGTACCAGAGCTGCAGCCGACGAAATAGTAGTACGCAAACCCGCCGGCTGCGCCCAGGGCAGATATTCCGATTGTCTTCCACACCGCGGATGTCATGAATGTGGTTCCTTCCATCGTTCCTGGATCGCCTTCTCAATATAGGCGCGGGTGGCAGAGAGCACGAGACTGCTCCGGCATTCACCGGCAAAACGGGCACACACCTCCTCCGCCAACACGATGGCCTCACTCATGT
Organism: Bacteroidota bacterium; assembly: GCA_035506475.1. GTDB lineage: Bacteria > Bacteroidota > Ignavibacteria > UBA10030 > UBA6906 > Fen-1273. The sequence goes on from DATJPH010000049.1 coordinate 3,357, forward strand.
CGCGTGCCTGCTCAAGAAGGCGCCGCGCTTCCATGCAGTAATTTTCAATCAGTTCCTGCTGCGGATCGGGAAACGTCCCGGATCTTTCCATGATCGCCGCTCTTTCTGGATGCCGCTTCAAAATCCCGGCATGTCATAAATCCCGCCGGCGTTGATGACGTCCCTGTAGCCCGCCGTCTTCAGTATCCGCGCCGCATACGCGCTCCTGGAACCGGAGGCGCAGTAGACGATCACCGGCGCGTCCTTGTCGCCGAACTCCGCCAGGCGCGCCTGCACCTGTTCGACGGAGATATTCACGGCATCAGGAAAGTGTTCTTCTTCATATTCTTCGGCGGTTCTGACGTCAACGACTTTCGCCCCTGCCTTGATCTTCTCGAGTAACGCAGACATCGTTCATCCTCTGTTATGTTGTGACATATGCAGTGAAATGCCATCCTTCACACCACCGCGCCGCCGAATACCCTCCGGCGATATTGAAGACACGGGTTCGCCCTTCAGCCTTGAGTATCTGCAGCGTCGTGTGGCCCAGGAAGCCGTCCTTGCTCAATATGTAGATTACCTCGTCTGCCGGGATCTCCCCGAGGCGGTCCCGCACTTCGTCGGCCGGGATG
>DATJPH010000050.1:0-2410 GCA_035506475.1 Bacteroidota bacterium
ATGTTGATCACCTTGACGGTCTCCGGTCCTATGTCGAGTCCCCGCCACCCCTCGGGGATCTTCGAGACGGGGACGACTTTCCGCTGGGCGTTGTTCTCCATCCTGTCGGCGATGACGCAGTCCACCGGGAGTATGAAGCGCTTGTGGAGCGCCCGCATCTGCTGCAGGAGGTCCTTTGCAAGGTCGAGCTTCTCCTCCTCCACCATCGAGTCGCCGATCTCCAGCCCCTGCGCCCGGAGGAACGTGAACGCCATCCCCCCGCCGATCACGAGGGCATCGATCTTCGGCAGGAGGTTCTGGATGACGTCGATCTTGCCGGAGATCTTCGCCCCGCCGAGGATCGCCAGGTACGGACGGGCCGGGTTGGACACCGCACTCGTCAGGTAATCGATCTCTTTCTTCATCAGGTAGCCGGCGACGGCGGGCTGCAGAAAGTGCGTGACCCCTTCCGTCGAGGCGTGCGCACGGTGCGCCGTGCCGAAGGCGTCGTTGACGTACACGTCCCCGAGGCTCGCCAGCTCCTTCGCGAAATTCTCTTCGTTCTCCTCCTCCTCGGGGTGAAAGCGGAGGTTCTCGAGCATCAGGATATCCCCCGGCTTCAGGCCGTTCACCATCTCGTGCACTTCGGGCCCGATGCAGTCTTTGGCGAACTTCACGGGACGGTTGATCAGCGTCGAGAGATAGTCGGCGACGGGCTTCAGCGTATACTCGGGATTGGGATGCCCTTTCGGGCGGCCGAGGTGGCTCATCAGGATGACGGAAGCACCCTGGGAGAGGATCTTCCGGATTGTGGGGAGCGACTCGATGATCCGCTTGTCGTCTGCAACATGCATGTCGGGCGTCATGGGGACGTTGAAGTCCACGCGGAGGAGGACCTTCTTCCCCTTCAGAAGGACATCGTCAATGGTCAGAGTGTGCATAGTGGTCTCGTGGATGGATGCGGGAAAAGGACACGGCCGCCTCGCGGCGGCCGCCCTGTTGCGGGGATCAGGCGATTTTCTTCAGGAGATCGACGACACGGCACGAGAAGCCCCATTCGTTGTCGTACCATCCGAACACCTTGACCGTGCTGCCCATCGCCATCGTCAGCTTCGAGTCGAAGATGCACGAATGCTCGTTGCCGATGATGTCCGTGGAGACGAGTTCCTCTTCGGAGTACTCGAGGATGCCCTTCATCGGGCCGGCGGCGGCCGCCTTCATCGCCTCGTTGACCTGCTCCTTCGTCGCCGGCTTCTTGAGGACCGCGACAAAGTCGGTGATCGACGCATCCGGCGTGGGGACGCGGAGCGAGAACCCGTCGAGTTTCCCCTTGAGCTCCGGGATGACTTTGCCGACCGTGCGCGCCGCGCCCGTGGTGGTGGGGATGATCGACATCGCCGCCGCGCGCGCCCTGCGCAGATCCTTGTGGGGGAGATCGAGAAGACGCTGGTCGTTCGTGTAGGAATGAATCGTCGTCATGAACCCCTGTTCCAGGCCGAACGTCTGGTGGAGGACCTTGACCATCGGGGCCAGGCAGTTCGTGGTGCAGGAGGCGTTCGAGACAAACTGTTCTTTTCCGGTCAGGACGCTGTCGTTGACGCCGAGGACGACCGTGGCGTCGATCTCGTCCTTTGCAGGAGCGGTCAGGAGCACCTTCTTGGCCCCGGCGGCGATGTGGGGCTGCAGTTTCTCACGGCTCGTGAATATGCCGGTCCCTTCGACGATGATGTCGGCGCCGAGCTCCTTCCATGGAAGCTTGGAAGGGTCTTTTTCGGCCGAGACACGGTACTTCTTGCCGTTGACAACGATGGCGTTCTCCTCGGCTTTGACGTCTCCGTCGAATATCCCGTGCACGGAGTCATATTTCAGCAGATACGCGAGCGTTTTCGCGTCGGTGATGTCGTTGATTCCTACAACGTTGAATCCCCCCTGCTTCAGGACCCTGCGGAAAACCAGGCGGCCGATGCGGCCGAACCCGTTGATGCCGATATTCACAGCCATACACTACCTCCGTCGTATCAGGAACGTGAATGGAATGGTCGTCTGCGGATGGAACAAATCATTCAAAATCTTTGAAATGTATCACAATCGCGCGCGAATGTCAAGAAAACCCCGGAAATGCTCAGCGGGCGAGCGCAACGGCGCATGCGACCACCGAGCGTGCCCCGGAGGCGCAAAGCAGACCCGCGCACGATCGCATCGTCGCACCCGTGGTGACGACGTCGTCGACAAGGAGGATCGTCTTCCCTTCGATCGCGCTCCGCGCTCTCCGGCGGAGCGCAAACGCCCCGCGAACGTTCTCCCGTCTCTCCTCAACGCCGAGGGGAGTCTGTGACGGCGTGAACCGGGAGCGCCGGAGAAGTCCGCTGCGCACGGGGCGGCCCGTGACGGAGGCAACGCCGCGTGCGATATGCGCGCACTGGTTGAACCC
>DATJPH010000051.1:0-4352 GCA_035506475.1 Bacteroidota bacterium
CTGCGCAAACCCCCCGCAAAGAACCCGGGGAGGATTGTCGGGACCGACGCGTCCGCGGTTCCAGAGCTCGTCCGCCTGCTTCATGAGGAAGCCAAAGTCATCTGACGCACACAACGACAACCGGCAGCCATGAATGTACTAGCATATGCAGAAGAACGCGGCGGAAGATTCAAGAAGTCGTCTCTTGAGACTGTCAGGGCAGCACGCCGGATCGCTGATACCCTCGGGGCGGGCTGTGCCGCCGTGGTTGCGGGCGCGGGTGTTACGCCCGGCGCCGGCGTCCTCGGGCGCTTCGGTGCCTCACGGGTCATTGCGGTCGACGATCCGGCGCTTGCCCGGCATTCCAATACCGCGGTAGCCAAAATCGTCGCGGAGGTTGCACGGGCAGAGGGTGCGGCGATCGTGCTGTTCCCCGCAAGCCAGATGGGAAAAGACATCGCTCCCCGGGTCGCCGTGAAACTCGGCGCGGGACTCGCCGCCGACTGCGTTGCGCTGCGGGCGGACGGGGGCGACGTCATTGCGACCCGACCCGTGTTTGCGGGAAAAGCCCTTCTCGACGTGCGCATCACAACTCCCGTCAAGGTCTTCACGCTCCGCCCGAACATTTTTGACGCCGAAGAACAGGCTGCAGAAGCGACGGTGGAATCGAGAACCGTCGCGCTGGAGGCGGCCGATACGCTCACCGCGGTGATGGAAGTGAAGGTGACCGAGGGGCGACCCGATGTCACCGAAGCCGACATTATTGTGTCCGGCGGGCGCGGGATGAAGGGGCCGGAGCACTTCGACCTCATCGAACGCCTCGCCGATGCGCTCGGTGCGGGGATCGGTGCGTCACGGGCCGTCGTTGACGCCGGATGGAGACCGCATGACGAACAGGTGGGGCAGACCGGGAAGACAGTGTCGCCTTCGCTGTACATCGCCTGCGGAATTTCCGGGGCGGTTCAGCACCTGGCAGGGATGTCCTCGTCAAAGTACATCGTTGCCGTCAACAGGGACAAGGATGCCCCCATCTTTCAGATCGCCGACTACGGCATCGTGGGCGATGTCTTTGAGATTCTCCCCGCGCTCGCCGCAGAGCTGAAGAAGAAGGGAAAATGAAAGTTGCATCTTAGCCCTGATTTCCCGTATGTTGGTTGTAGCGAATATCAGAGAGCGACGCGGAGCTGAGCGTGGACAAAGTGCTGGTGGACATACTCGGGTTGTCGACAAACCCGGCGAGCGGGGGCGCGTACGCGTTGATACTTCGCGAGGTGAACGGCAGCCGCCGGCTGCCGATTATCATCGGCGCATCGGAGGCCCAGTCGATCGCGCTTGAGATGGAGGGGATCAAGCCGCCCCGGCCGCTGACGCACGATCTGATGAAGAACATCATCACCGCCTTCGGCGCGGAGCTCACGGATATCATTATCGACGACCTGCGGGACGGGACCTTTTACGCCAAGCTGAACATCGACAGTCAGATGATCGATTCCCGCCCGAGCGATGCGATCGCGCTCGCCGTCCGCTACGGTGTCCAGATCTACGTTGCCGCATCGGTCATGGACGAGGCCGCCTTTGTCCCTGAAGAGGAAGACGAAGAGCAGCATCAGAATCCTCCCGCGGCGCAGGCGAATCCGAAACAACAGCATCACCAGCCATCGGGGAAGATCACCCGCCTGGAGCAGCTCAACCAGCAGCTGAAAGAAGCGATCGAAAAGGAGAACTACGAAAAAGCGGCTTCCCTCAGGGACGAAATCCGCAAACTGGAACTGCGCGACTGACCCTCACCCCCCCTGTGTGCGCTCATGAGACGAGCGCCAGCATTTCCCTGACCGCCCTGTCGAGACCGACAAACACCGCCCGCGCTATCACAGCATGCCCGATGCTGACCTCTTCAATATCGGTGATCGACCGGAACTCCGCCATATTGAGATAATTCAGCCCGTGTCCCGCGTTCACGCCGAGACCGAGCCCGCGCGCAAGGCCAGCCGCTGACCGTACGGTCTCGAGCAGCGTGTGCCGCTCGTCGTCGGTCCGGGCGTTTGCGTACGCCCCCGTGTGAATTTCGATCTTGTCCGCGCCGACGTCCCTGGCCGATTCAATCTGCTCCGGAAGCGGATCGACGAACAGGCTCACCTGGATTCCCCTGTCCCGCAGCTTTGCCACCGCTCCGCGAATCTGTTGCCTGTTGTTCCTCACATCAAGCCCCCCTTCGGTCGTGAGCTCCGCTCGCCGTTCCGGAACAAGCGTGGCAAGCTCGGGGAGGGTATCGAGCGCGATCCGCACGATCTCGTCTGTGGCCGCCATCTCGAGGTCGAGTTTCGTCTTGACGGTCTCGCGCAGGAGCCGAAGATCCCGATCGTGAATGTGCCGACGGTCCTCGCGCAGGTGGCAGACGATACCCTGCGCTCCTGCGAGTTCGCACAGATGGGCAGCGGTCACCGGGTCTGGTTCCAGGCTGCCGCGCGCCTCGCGGAGGGTGGCCACATGGTCGATATTGATCGAGAGTTTCATAACCGTTTTCTGACGATGTACTGGATATGCTCTGGCCGTTTTGTGACAAGCTGTACGCCCGCGGGGCACGATACGTCATAATCAACCGCACCGGTCGAATCCGCGGCAATGCTTTCGTACGCTGTTGCCGCGCGAAAGTCCGCTGCCGACAGGGCGGACAGTTGCCGGATTCCCGCGCGGACGACGAGTTCAATTCTCGGCGGGATCAGGATCACCTCCCTGCTTGCCGGGACCGCGGTCACCTGGACCGGGAGTCCCGCAATGACCTTTTCGGCAAAAGGCTCGACGGCGATTGCGATGCGGACGGCGGGGACTGAGAGCGTGATCTCGTAAGGGGAGACGGAAGCCAGCGGGATCTCGGCGTCGAGCGGCCCTCTGACGTTCTCGAACAACCGCCGCTCGGTCTTCCAGGCGTCGATACCGCGCAGCACGGACTCAGCGCCGGTGAGCGTTACACTGTCCGGTTCCACCGACGTAGGGCCGACCTGTCCGTACCCCTCGCGGAAGCTCGCCAGGCAGTCCAGCACGATCGGAACCCGCTTGCGCACCGCGGGGCCGAGCTCTATCCGGAGCGAATCCGGCTTGACATCAAGGAGTCTCACCCCGGGGGCGAGGGGGATGTGATCGGCAAAATCGTTAAACGTCAGGGGTCGGTGCCCTGCGGGGAGTGCCGCTGCGGGGAACACGACCCCCTGTGTGTGTCCGAGAAGGAGACCGGCCAGCCGCCATCCTTCCCCCCTGAACCGGAGCTGCAGGGTTCGGGGAACAGGCGTCTGCACCGCCAGTCCGGAAGGGATATCCTGGAGGATGAAGGGTGACGAGACTGTTGTTTCATAGTCCTCGCGCATGGTGACGGATACCCAGGCGAGGAATCCAAAGAGGCCGGAAAAAATCACGATATAAATAGAGCGTCGCTGCATCGGTCCCGGGAACAAAAAGACTCCACCAGTGAGCACCGATGGAGTCACCTGGCAGAAACGGGGTTCAGTTGCCGGCCCGTTTCTTCATAAGTTCATGGATAAGAATGTCTTTGTTCGCCATGGAGATCTCCCGGCCCTGGATCGCGAGTCCGTCGGTCGTCCGTGCCAGCGTCCTGAGCTGATGGACGGTCATGGCATCGAGCTGGGACCGGTATTCGTCGTCATCCTCGCTCGCGACGAAATCAAATTCCTCTTCTTCGCCCTCGGGACCTTCCCCCCCGGGAACTTCAGGGAAAAGGTCCGGGGCAGGCGTGGCTTCCGTCCGCCGTTTCAACAGGATTTCGACTTCATCGGCAGGCCGGGGGATGACGTGCGTCGAAACGAGTTGACCGACGCGCTGCGCGGCGGCAGCGCCTGCCTCGACCGCAGCCTTCACGGCCGCCACATCCCCCACGATCTGGACGGTGACAAGGCCGTTGCGAACATACTCGGTGCCCAGGAGGGAGACCTTCGCGGTCTTCACCATGACGTCAGCGGCCTCAATCGATCCGATGAGGCCGCGCGTTTCAACTAACCCGAGAGCGTAGTCGACCATATGCTACTTTGCGCCGGGGCGCCTGGGAAGGATCATCTCTACGTCGGCGTGCGGCCGCGGAATGACGTGAACGGATACCAGTTCGCCGACCCGTTGAGCAGCGGCGGCACCTGCATCGGTGGCAGCCTTGACAGCACCGACGTCTCCCCGCACCATCACCGTCACATAGCCGCCGCCGATTACTTCTTTGCCGATCAACTGCACCCGGGCCGCTTTCACCATCGCATCGGCAGCTTCAATCGACCCCACGAGACCTTTGGTTTCCACCATACCGAGTGCATCGAGCGAGATGTCCGCCATAGGTGTTTTTCTCCTTGTTGTGTGGCGAGGGGCCCCGGATCGGG
>DATJPH010000052.1:0-2025 GCA_035506475.1 Bacteroidota bacterium
GGCGGTGCCATCGGTCAGGAGATTAATGGTGGCAAACTGCGAGAGCCGCAGGTTGAGCGACTTCTGGCTGAGCGTATACGAGGCAGGAACGGTGATCGTCCCGGTGAACTGCGTCGTCGCCACGGCCTGCAGCGTGTCGAATTGATGATGGGATTATGGAACGACACCTGTTGGGTTTCGTCGGCCGGGGGCATGTCCCCGTATAGCCTATATCAAAGAGCGCCCTGCAACGCCTGTGACGGAGAACAACCCGTCAGGCGTTGGTTTTCTGACGGATAGCCTTGCTCGCCAGGTCGCGAAGGTAGTAGAGCTTCGCACGCCTGACGGCACCTTCCTTCACCTTCTCGATCTTCGCGATCCGGGGCGAATGGAGCGGGAATATCCTCTCCACGCCGACCCCGTCGGAGACCTTGCGCACGGTAAACGTGGCGTTCATGCCGGATCCGTGCCGTCCCATGACGACTCCCTGGAACTGCTGGATCCGTTCCTTGTCCCCCTCCACGACCCGCACGTGGACGTTGACGGTGTCCCCGGGCGAGAACGGCGGGATGCCGGTCTTCATCTGTGTCGCTTCAACAAGCTTGAGTTTCTCCATGGCTTTCTCCGTGAGGCTGACGTTTATTGTTGTTCCATCAAATCTGTGCGGCGTTCGCCCGTGCGCCTGCGGCGTTGCTCCATGCGCCATGCGGCGATCTCCTCGTGGTTGCCGGACAGGAGCACGTCCGGCACACGCATCCCGCGGAATTCCGGGGGCCGCGTGAAGGACGGCGCATCGAGAAGTCCGTCCTGGAACGAATCCGTGAGCATCGATTCGCCGTCGTGGAGCGCCCCGGGGATCAGGCGGACGACCGCGTCGATGAGCACGAGGGCCGGGAGCTCCCCCCCGGTAAGCACGTAGTCCCCGATCGAAATCTCCCGCGTGACAAGCTTCTGCCGTATCCGCTCGTCGATCCCCTTGTAGTGACCGCAGAGGAGGATGAGCGATTCGCTCATCGACAGGGCGTTGGCGGACTGCTGCGTGAAGCGTTCTCCGTCGGCGCTGAGATAGATGACTTCGTCGTAGTGCCGTTCCTTCACGAGCGATTCGATCGCCGCGAAAACCGGCTCGACTTTCAGGATCATCCCCGCGCCGCCGCCGTAGGGGGCATCGTCGATCGTCCTGTGCCTGTCGGTGGCATAATCGCGGAGATCGTGCACGACGATATCGACGATCCCTGCGTCGCGCGCCCGGCGGAGGATGCTCTCCTCCAGCGGTCCCGCGACGAGTGCAGGGAAGCCCGTCACGACGTCAATCCTCATCTGCCCCCTCTTCTCCGGTGGTCATCCCTTCGATAAGGCGGACCGTCATCGTCCGCGTGTCGAGGTCCACCGACCGTATGAATTCCTTCACCGCGGGGATGAGTATCTCCCCCCTCCCCCCCCGGACGACGTAGACATCGTTTGCAGGATACCGGAGGACGTCGGCGACGGTGCCCAGGTCGCCCCCCCCTTCCTCCCGCACGGCAAGCCCGAGGATCTCGTGTATGAAATACTGCCCCTTCGCCAGCTTCGCCCTGTGCGCCTCATCGACGAAGAGGATCTTGCCCCTGGCCCGCTCCGCGGCGTCCCTGTCGTTGATCCCGCCGAGCTTCAGCCGGACCCCCCGCCCGGAGACGGAGGCCTTCTCGACGCGGACTTCGGCCACCGACGAGGTGTCCGACCCGAGCCAGAGGACGCGGGCTTTCCGGAATCTCGCCGGGAAATCCGTCATCGGCTGCACGACGATTTCACCGGCTACGCCTATCGGCTTGACGATTGTACCGACCGCGTACAACCCGCCAGGGGTCTGACTCACTCAGCGATTTCCAGTATGACGCGTTTTCCCTCCCGTGCGGCCACAGCGGCAAGGAGGATGCGCATGGCTTGCGCGGTCCTCCCTTTCCTCCCGATCACCTTGCCGACATCCTGCTCGGCAACATGGAGTGTGAATATGATCTTGTCTTCACGCACCTGGTCGTCCAGGACCACCTGTTCGGGGTGATCGAC
>DATJPH010000053.1:0-4648 GCA_035506475.1 Bacteroidota bacterium
CTCGGGCGCGATGCAGTCGACGATGAATCTGAAAATCAAGTACCGCGAGTCGTTCCGCCCGTTCGCCCCGGCCGTGCTGAACGAACATGCCGCGGAGTACTTTGACGTCTCCGCGGAGAGCCCCTATATGCTCCTGGTGGCTCCCGTGGCCGCAGGGCGGCGGCGTGCCATGACGCCCGATGAGCAGAACCTCTTCGGCATCGAGAAGCTTAATGTCCCCCGGTCGGATATCCCGGCGGTGACACACATTGACTACACGGCGCGCCTCCAGACGGTGCGCAGGGACGACAACCCGCTCTACTACGATCTTATCGACCGGTTCTACCGGAAGACGGGGTGCCCGGTGATCATCAACACGTCGTTCAACGTGCGCGGCGAGCCGATCGTATGCACGCCCGGGGAGGCGTGGCGCTGCTTCATGCGGACGGAGATGGACTACCTTGTCATGGGGAGCTTTCTCCTTGCGAAGCAGGAGCAGGCCCCGCTTGAGGCCGATGCCGACTGGAAGAAGGAGTTCGCCCTTGATTGAGCAGGTGAACGCATCCAGGAAGAACGTCAGGAACTTCGGGTTCCTCTTCGCCGGTATATTTCTCGCCGCCTCGCTCTACATGCTCTACAGGGGGAACGGCTCCTGGATGTGGGCAGTTGCGGGCGCCCTCATATTCGGCGCGGGGGGCGCGTTCCTCTACCCGCTGATGAGGCCCGTCTACACGGTCTGGATGCTCTTCGCATTCGCCCTGGGCTGGATCAACACGAGGGTGCTCCTCGGGGCGTTCTACTACCTTGTCATGACCCCGATCGGGCTTATACTCCGCCTGAGAGGGAAGGACGTGCTTGACGAGAAGATCGACAGGGGTGCATCCTCGTACTGGATCAGGCGGGAACGGAAGCCGTTCGACCCGAAGCGGCTCGAACGGATGTTCTGAAACGTCACTGCAGGAAGAGGGGATTCTATGGCCGGAGGTAAGCTCGGTATTCTGAAAGAGCTCTGGATGTTCATGAGAGAGCGGAAGAAGTGGTGGCTCGGTCCGATCCTCGTGATGCTTCTCCTTCTTGCGCTCCTTCTGGTCTTTACGCAGGGTTCAGCGCTGGCACCGTTTATCTACACGCTCTTCTGACCCCGGGCGACTCAGAGGTACCCGTTCATCCGGTACCAATCGTACGCTGCCAGGATCGTTCTGTCAAACGGCGTGGCGGCGAAGCCCAGCTCCGCCTCGGCCCTCGCCGATGTGAACCAGTGATACCGCCCGGCGATCGCGGCGAGGTCCCGCGTGATGAGCGGCTCCACGCCGAGGACTCCTGAGACTCCCTCCACGAGTCCGCCGATGCCCTCGAGGAGCGGGAGCGGAAATCGGGCGAGGGGGGGGCGGCCGCCGATGAGTGAGGCCGTCCTGCGGAAGATCTCCTCATGTGTCAGGTTTTCGCCGGCGAGTATGTAGCGTTCTCCTGCCCTCCCGCGCGCGGCCGCTGCGATCATCCCGGAGGCGACGTCCCCGACGTAGACGATATTCATTCCTCCCCTGACGTAGAACGGGATCCGCCCTTTTTTGATGTCGCGGATGAGCTGTCCCGCGTGGAAGTGCGTATCCCTCTCCCCCACGACGACGGAGGGATTGACAATCACGGCACGGAGTCCCCGGCCCACCCCTTCCCTCACCTCGTCCTCCGCGAGAATCTTCGAGAGTTTGTAACCCCTCGCCTGTGTCCTGTCGGGCTGGAGCGTCTCGTCGGCCGGCACGCCCGGGGGCGGGGTACCTATGGCGGTGACGGAGCTTGTGTGGACGAGCGTTCCGACCCCCGCGTCAATCGCGCAGTTGACAACGGTGCGCGTCCCGAGGACGTTCACCCGGTGCTGTTCTTCGCGTCCCTTCCTGGCAAACGTCACGAATGCAGCGGCGTGATAGACGGTATCGCACCCCTCCATCGCCCTCCGGAGTGCGCCGCCGTCGCAGATATCGCCTGTGTGCAGTTCCACCGGGATCCCGTCGAGGACCCTTGTGTCAGACCCCTTCCGGGTATATGTCCGCACGGCGACGCCGGATTCATGGAGCCGGAGGGCCAGGGCCGATCCGACGCATCCGTAAGCCCCCGTGACAAGGGCGGTCGACATGTCAGCGTATCGGGAGAGCTCTCTTCAGGAACCCGAGGAGCCTGTCGTTGAAGAAGGCGGGATTTTCGAGGTTGCTCAGATGGGCGGCTCCGGGGACGATGTGAAGTTCCGCGCCCCGGATATTTGCGTGCATCGATGCAGCGCTCGAGGGGGGGGCGACGGTGTCTTTTTCCCCCACGAGAATCAGCGTCGGGATAGAGATCGAGCCCAGTGAAGAGGTCGTGTCCGTCCTTGCCGCCAGGGCGATGAGCGTCCCCGCGATGCTCAACGGCGGTGTGCGTGCGATTGTCTGCCGGATCGGCTCGATGGCAGCCGGGTTTTTCGTAAACGTCTCCGGGGTAAACATCGACTTGACGTATTCCGCCGCATACGGGCCCGACCCGCCGGTCTTGACCGCCCTGACTCCCACCGCGCGTTTTACCCGGCCCTCATTGGTATCCGCCTCGCTCTTTGTGTCGCAGAGGACCGCGGCGGCGAATCGTCCGGGTTCCCGTTCGAGTGCGCGGAGCGTGATATACCCCCCATGGAGAGACCGACCACCGCCGGCTTCACGACTTTCAACTGGTCGAGGATGCCGAAGAGGTCCTCAACGTGCGACTCGACCGTGTACTGACCGTCGCCGACGTCGCTCATCCCGTGACCCCGGATGTCGTAGGCGATCCCCCGGTAGCCTGCCGATGCGGCCGCGTCGAGCTGCCCCTGCCACATCTCAAGGCTGAAGGGGAAGCCGTGTATGAATACGACCGGAGGGCCCGTAGCGGGTCCCGCAAGGACATAGTTGATGTTGCAGCCGTTGACGAGTACGCGCATGGTTCACCGGCTGAACGTGATAAAATACGCTGCAGAGGCTGAGGCAATAGCGGTCTTCGCCAGCCAGCCCAGTACCCGGCTGGCAAGGAACTGCTTCTGGGATTCGTCGATATAACGGCTCGTGAACAGGACGGGAACCGAGACAATCAGCCACATCGAGGCGCCGACAAGGAAGGCGTCCTGGGGGTCATGGCCGACGGTCCTGTAGACGTACGCGATGAGTCCGCTCACGGCGAAGTTGAACACCATGCTGAAGAACGTCCTTCCGAACAGGCCGAATCCCGGGGCGATAATCACGCCCGCGCGTTTTCTCTGCCAGTTCTGGATTGAGGAGAGAAGCTGATCGAAAAGCACACATGGGACTGTAGCTGCTGCTGCGGCAAGGAGAATTTCGTCGGAATCCACGGTTCCTTTGCATTTGATTTTCACTCGCACTATATTCAAAAAACGCCTGATTTGCAACACTCACCTCTGATCCTCCAGATTCTGAGAAATCCCCGGATAGACACTGACCAACCGCGAGGCTGAAAGTATGCAATCACTCCTGACATACGTCGATGCCAACAAGGACCGCTATATCGCGGAGCTCAAGGACCTCCTTGCCATTCCGAGCGTGAGCACGAATCCGGAAAACGCCGAGGACATCCGCCGGTGCGCATCCTGGGTGTCCGACCATATGAAATCGATCGGGCTCCAGAACGTCCAGATATTCCCCACGGCCGGGCACCCGATCGTCTACGGCGACTGGCTCAATGCGCCCGGCAAGCCGACGGTCCTCCTCTATGGCCACTACGACGTGCAGCCCCCGGAGCCGCTCGAGCTCTGGACGTCCCCCCCGTTTGAAGGGACGATTCGGGACGGGAGACTCTACGCGCGAGGTGCCGCCGACGACAAGGGGCAGGTCTTCATACACCTGAAGAGCATCGAGGCGTATCTCCGTAACGGGGGGGACCTCCCGGTGAACATCAAGCTCATCATCGAAGGCGAGGAGGAGATCGGCAGCGACAACCTCGAGTCGTTTGTGAAGGAACAGAAAAACCTCCTGAAAGCCGACCTCGTGCTGATTTCCGATTCATCCATGTTCGCCAAAGGCGTGCCGTCGATCTGCTACGGACTTCGCGGTCTTGCCTACATGCAGATCGACCTGACCGGGCCGAACAAGGATCTCCATTCCGGATCGTTCGGCGGGACCGTGCACAACCCGATACAGGCCCGGGCGGAGATCATTGCCCAGCTCCACGACAGGAACGGGAAGGTGACGATACCTGGTTTCTACGGCGGCGTCCTGTCTCTGACGAAGAAAGAGCGGGATGCGTACAAGAAACTCCCCTGGAGTGACAGAAAATATGCAAAGGAGCTGGGGGTAGAGAAGCTGTACGGTGAGAAGGGATTCACCACGCTCGAGCGCGTCTGGGCCAGGCCGACGCTGGAGTGCAACGGCATCTGGGGAGGGTTCACCGGTGACGGCGCGAAGACGGTGCTCCCCTCGAAGGCGTCCGCAAAGATATCGATGCGCCTCGTGCCGAACCAGTCGTCCGCGAAGGCCGCAAAGCTGTTTGAAAAACACATCCGCAAGCTCGCGCCGAAAACGGTTAAAATCGCCGTCCGGAATCTCCATGGAGGCGAGCCCGCGATCACGCCGATCAACAGCCCCGGCGTCCAAACGGCAGTCTCGGCGCTCGAAAAGGGATTTGGAAAAAAACCGCTCTACCAGCGTGAAGGAGGATC
>DATJPH010000054.1:0-2673 GCA_035506475.1 Bacteroidota bacterium
AAGCTGGAGAAAGACGGGAAGATTTTCGCTCCGACGGGGCGCGGGCAGTTCAGCGGCAAGCCCGCGAGCCCGGAGGACATCACGGAGAGAGCCGAACAGATGTTCAATGAGTGAGGCGAAGAAGGTCCTCCTCGTCACCGGCGGCAGCCGCGGGATCGGCGCGGCAACCGCTCTCCTTGCGGCGGCCAGGGGATACGCCGTGTGCGTGAACTACGCGAGGAACCGCGCAGCGGCCGAGGCCGTGGTCGGGAAGATCAGAGGCGCGGGAGGAACGGCACTCGCGGTCGGCTCGGACGTCAGCCGTGAGCCGGAGGTCGTCCGTCTCTTTGCGGAGGTCGACAGGGCACTGGGCCCGCTCACGGCGCTCGTCAACAATGCAGGGATCCTGGAGCACCAGATGCGCGTCGAGGAGATGGACGAAGCCCGGCTGGCGCGCGTCTTCGCCGCGAACGTCTTTGGAAGCTTCCTCTGCGCCCGCGAGGCCGTGCGCCGCATGTCGACGCGTCACGGCGGCGCCGGAGGAGCGATCGTCAATGTCTCATCCGCCGCATCGCGCCTCGGGGCCCCGAACGAATACGTCGACTACGCCGCGGCCAAGGGAGCCATCGATACGCTCACGCTCGGGCTGGCAAAAGAGGTGGCCGCCGAGGGGATCCGGGTCAACGCCGTCCGGCCCGGGGTCATCTACACCGAGATCCACGCAAGCGGCGGAGAGCCGGGGAGAGTTGACAGGGTGAAAGGCTCGGTTCCGATGCAGCGCGGAGGGGAGGCCGAGGAAGTGGCCAACGCGATCCTCTGGCTCCTCTCTGACGAGGCATCCTACACCAGCGGAGCGATACTCGACGTCGCCGGGGGGAGATAAGCCGCCCGCCGGTCAGCACGGTCCTGCATGCCGGGCGAGAAATACCTGTGAATTTCCCTCATGCGGCGGGGGACGCATGACCTGCCTCACTCTTCCGCCGATCGCGTTGATTGTTGACCGGGGAGAGTCTATATTCCCCTACGTTCGTTCCAACAGGCCCCTTCTGCATTCGCGGAAGGGGCCTCTCTATTTTCACCTGGAGGGACCAATGAGAGCACGATCCATCATCGTCACGATTCTCGCCGGCGGGATACTCGCTTCCTGCTCCAGCGTTAAGCCGCCGACCACGTCGGCGCTGCCGGAGAAGCAGCCCCAGGCCAGCAGGACGAATACACAGGCCGGGGAACGCTCGCTCAAGCGCAAAGTCGCCATCGCACGATTCTCGAACGAAACGAAGTACGGGCAGGGCTTCTTCTACGACCAGAACGACGACAGGCTCGGGAAGCAGGCGATGGACATATTCTCGGCGAAACTCGCCGCGACCGAGAAGTTCATCATGCTCGAGAGGGCAGACCTGGCCCACCTGACAAAAGAGAAGGAGATCGGGAACCTCGGCTCGCTCAACATCGCCGCCGACTACCTCATCCTGGGATCCGTCTCGGAATTCGGCCGGAAGACGACAAGCGACGTCGGCGTGTTCAGCCGGACGAAGAAGCAGACCGCGTATGCCAAAGTGAGCGTCCGCCTGGTGGACGTTGCGACAAGCCAGATCGTCTATTCCGAGGAGGGGGACGGGGAAGCATATTCGGAAGCGGAGACCGTCCTGGGGGTCGGGAGCACCGCGGAATACGACGCGTCGCTCAACGACAAGGTGATCTCCGCGGCAATCGCCAAGCTTGTCAACAACATCACCGAGCACCTCCTGAACAAGCCGTGGCGCTCGTACCTCCTCTCGTTCGAGGAGGGGACGTACGTGATCGCCGGCGGCCCCATGCAGGGGATCAGGGAGGGGGACCAGTTCACGGTCTACAGGCGGGGGAAGAGGGCGGTCAACCCGCAGACGAACGTGGAGATCGAGCTCCCCGGAAGGCCCGTGGGGAAGATCGGGGTCACGACGGTCGTTCCGGGCGACGTCAACACGGAGGTCTCCATGTGCACGAAGATCTCCGGCGATCTCCCGACAGCCGGGTTCACGGAATTCTACATCCAGGAGCACTAGACGAAAGGACGCCCCCCATGCTGAGAACCATTCCGCTCCTCGTACTCGCACTCGCGCTCTGTTCCTGCGGAGGCTATACGTCGGGAACCGTGCAGAAGGCCGAGAAGGGATTTCTGAAATTCGTCGGCAATACCACGGGGGTGATGATCTCGGTGGACGACGGCACGCTCTTTCCCCCCGACCCGCTGACCGACCGGTACGAGGTGCAGCCCGGCAGGCACACGGTGAAGGTCTACCGCAACAGCCAGATCGTCGTCGACAGGACCGTCATCATCGACAACCACACAACATTCGAAATCGAGATTCCATGAGACAAGCACGCAGCCTGGTAGTCCTGATGTTCGCCCTCTGCGCGGGATGCGCACCTTCGGGGAATACGTTTTACTGGGGGGATTACTCGTCGACGCTTTACGATCTGAAAAAGACCCCGGACGAGAAGACGCTCGACGCCCACAGGAAGCAGCTCCTCCTTGTCATGGAGGAATCCGGCAAGCGGGGCAAGCAGGTTCCCCCCGGGGTGTACGCCGAGTACGGGTACGTGCTCCTCCGGGACGGGAAGGAAGCCGAAGGGATGGGATACCTCGACAAGGAGGCGGCGCTCTATCCCGAGTCCGTCGTGTTCATCCAGCGGATCAAAACTGAATACGCGCGG